>JASGFT010000057.1:0-26854 GCA_047605425.1 Burkholderiaceae bacterium
GGAACGACTCGCGCACCGTGCCCACGGCAGCGTTCAGCACCTGGGTGAGGAACAATAATAACTTCCATTTTTCACCTACGAAAAATCACCAATGGCCAGTTAAAAGCTCCCATCATCCGTTCATCTCATTTATAGAGATGCGAACAACCTCAGAAAGCGAGCTCCTCGCCCATAAGCATTTGTCGACAAAACCGTTTATGCCCGCAAAACACAACACCGAAATTGGCTTTTGAGCTTCAGACTATCCATAGGCACCTGCCCAGCGGCAGCCCACCGTATCTGGCCGGCGCTGGCTCCCGTGTACGGGCCTGCAAAGGTCAGATGCGAAGTTGAGAGCGTTGAGCGCGACTTCGCGCTCAACGCTCTCCTGTAACAGAGGTTTCCCTACAAATCAGAGAGAAGAATCAAGGAGTTATCGGGTAGAAGCAGAAGGCGGGGACGCGCACCGCGTCTCGGCAACCTCGAACCCGAGAGACAGACGCCGTTTCGTGCCCGCTCAACGTCATCATTCGATCGCGACCGTCGGGGACGAAGGGCAAGGTATGATCCTGCGACCGCCTTCCTAACTCGTTTCATGCGAACCATCCCTACCCAGACCCCTACTCAACGCCTGCAACTGCGCGTCTCGCAGGCAATTGGAAGATCTCGAAGCGTCGGCCGGCTTATCGCCGGGGCATGGCGGGTCTATCGCCAGCAAGGCATGCTCGGCGTCCGAACCCGTATAGCGGCTTTCCGTCGCGCCTCGTTCGCCTCGGGAGGCGCGGTTTCACACATGAGCCGCGCGTCGTACGCGTTCGATCGCAATGACTACGCCCAATGGATCCGTCGTTATGATCAGCGGGACGCCGGATGGCGACGTCAAGCCGCACTATCCATCGAGGCAATGCGAACCAGGCCGACGATTTCGCTATTGATGCCAGTCTTCGATCCCGCTCCGGAATTCCTTCTGGCAGTCATCGAATCCGTTCGCGCGCAGATCTATCCGCATTGGGAGCTGTGCATCGCCGACGATTGCTCGACCGATCCCGCGATCGGCGCGCTGCTGCGCCGTTACGCCGATGAGGACGCGCGGATCAAGGTCGTGTTCAGGGAAAGCAATGGTCATATCGTGCATGCGTCCAATTCGGCACTCGAGCTGGTGACCGGAGAGTTCGTCGGATTGCTGGATCACGATGATCTGCTGCCGGACCACGCGCTCTACGCCGTCGCCAAGACCATCGTCGCGAACCCGGACGCCGGCCTGATCTTCTCGGACGAGGACAAGGTCGACGCCGACGGCGTCCGCAGCTCGCCATATTTCAAATGCGACTGGAATCTCGAGCTGTTCCGATCGCAGAACATGATCAGTCACTTCGGCGTCTACCGCACCAGCCTGATTCGACAAGTCGGCGGCTTCCGACCTGGTTTCGAAGGCTCGCAGGATTACGACCTCGCCCTGCGCTGCATAGAGACGCTGGCGCCTTCCCAGATCATCCATATTCCGCGCGTCCTCTATCATTGGCGCATTCACTCGCAGAGCACCTCACAGGGAGACCAGGCGAAGCCGTACGCCGCGAGGGCCGCGCAACGCGCGCTGACCGAGCACATGGCCCGAATCGGCCTTCTCAGCCAGGTCGAATGGTTGCCGTTCGGCTTCCGCGTGCACTACCCATTGCCGACGAAGCTGCCCAAGGTTGCTATCGTCGTTCCCACCTATAATCGGCACGATCTGCTGAAGCAGTGCATCGAAAGCGTCCTGGAAAAAACCGATTACGCTAATATCGAATTGATCGTCGTCGACAACAATTCGGATGAGCCGGCTTCGCTCGCCTACCTCGAAACCTTGCGACGCGACTCGCGGGTGCGTGTCCTCATCGACCGCGGCCCCTTCAACTTCTCGGCGCTGAACAATGGCGCGATTTCACAAACCGACGCCGAGTTCGTCGTCCTGCTGAATAACGACACCGAGGTCATCGAGGCTGGCTGGCTCGGCGAAATGGTCGGCGTCGCCTGCCAACCCGGCGTCGGCGCCGTCGGTGCCCGGCTGCTGTACCCTGATGACAGGGTTCAGCACGCCGGCATCGTCATGGGCCCGTTGACGTTAGCCGGTCACGCCCACCGATTCCTGCCGAAGAACGCCTATGGCTACTTCGGACGCGCCAGACTGCGCCAGGACATCAGCGCGGTGACAGCCGCCTGCTTGCTCGTCAGACGATCGTTGTACCAACACGTCGGGGGGTTGGACGAAGTCAACCTGACCGTTGCTTTCAACGACGTCGACTTCTGCCTCAGATTGCAGGAGCTCGGCTACCGCAACGTTTATACGCCGTTCGCGCAGCTCTACCATCACGAATCCGCGACGCGCGGCGCCGACGCCTCCCCCACCAAACGGCAACGCTTCCAACGCGAAGTCGAATACATGCAATACCGGTGGCAGGAGGTCGTTCGACGAGACCCCGCCTACAGTCCGAACCTGACGCTGAACGATGAAGACTTCAGCCTCGCCTGGCCTCCCCGCATCGCACCGTTTTTCTGATGCCTGCAACACGGGTAGCCGCCATCGTCGTGCTGTACCACCCCGACGTGGCCAGGCTGACCCAGGTCCTCAATGCATTGGCCGCGCAGGTCGCCGAGATCGTGTGCGTCGACAATGGCACGCCGGCGCACGATCTGGAGGCGCTGCGTCGTCGCTTCCCGACTGCACGATGGCTGGCGATGGGAACGAACGCCGGCGTCGGCGCGGCCCAGAACCGGGGTATCGCCGCCACTCGTGAACTCGGCTGCAGCCATGCGCTGCTCTGCGATCAGGACAGCATCGCCGATCCGGGCATGGTCGACGCGCTGCTGGCGGCCGAGCAGACGTTGAGCGAACCGAATCGGCCGATCGCCGCCGTCGGCCCCCGCTATCGGCTCGATGATCATGGCCGGCTGTCGGCCTTCGTGGTCGCGGGCTGGGCAGGTTTCAAACGGCGCGATTGCCGGGAAGGCCAGACGGCGATCGAGGTCGACTTTCTGATCGCGTCCGGCTGCCTGATCCGGCTGGCCGCCTTGAACGAGATCGGCGAGATGGACGCGAGCTTGTTCATCGACCACGTCGACACCGAATGGTGCCTGCGCGCGCGATCGCGCGGTTACCGGATCGGCGGCGCCTGCCTGGCCACGATGAGCCACCAGCTCGGCGAGGAAACCGTCGATCTGCGCTGGCCGCGGCCGCGCAGCGTCGCCATCCACAAGCCGTTTCGCTACTACTACATCTTCCGCAACAGCCTGAGGATGTACCGGATGCCGCACGTGCCCCTTCGCTGGATCGTGCCGGACTGCGTCCGTCTCCTGCAGCTCTATCTGTTCATCGGACTGGTCTCGCCGCAGCGCTTCGAATGCATCAGGATGATGCACAAGGGCTTGCTCGACGGCTTGCGCGACGTCCGGGGCGCTCTGCGATGACGGCGACGAGATGGCTGACCCGAATCGCCGGCGCGGCGCGCTCGCTGTCGGCGTCGCTGCGCGGCGCGGGCGGCCCGGCGCATCTGCTGCGGATCGCCCGGCGCGTGTGGCGCGACGAGGGATACGTCGGCCTGCGGTCGCGAATCATCGTCAGGACGGCGAAGCTCGTCTCGGGCGGCGGCCGGCACGACTATCGCAAATGGGTCGACCGTTTCGACCGGCCGGACGCCGCTTCGCTGAACGCTCTGCGCGAGGCCGCGGCGGTCGCGCCGGGGCGGTCGATCGCAGTGCTGATGCCGGTCTACAATCCGCCGGTCGCCTACCTGGTCGAGGCGATCGAGTCGGTCCGTGCCCAGATCTATCCGCATTGGGAGCTGTGCATCGCCGACGATTGCTCGACCGATCCGGCGGTGGCGGCCTGCCTGCGCGACTATGCGTCGCGCGATGACCGGATCAAGGTCGCCTACCGCGACCGGAACGGCCACATCTGCCATGCGTCGAATTCGGCGCTGGCGCTCGTCCGCAGCGATTACGTCGGCCTGCTCGACCAGGACGACGTCCTGCCGGCGCACGCGCTCTGGCACGTCGCCCGGGCGATCGCCGCCCATCCCGATGTCCGTCTGCTGTATTCCGACGAAGACAAACTGGCCAGCGACGGCAGGCGCACCACGCCTTACTTCAAGCCGGACTGGAATCTGGAGCTGCTGCGCTCGCAGAACCTGATCAGTCATTTCGGCGTCTACCATACGGCACTCGTCCGCGAACTGGGCGGATTCCGTCCCGGGCTCGAAGGCTCGCAGGACTACGATCTGGCGCTGCGCTGCGTCGAACGCCTGCGCGACGACCAGATCGTGCACATCCCGCATGTGCTGTACCACTGGCGCATCCATGAAGCGAGCACTTCGATGGCGGGCGATCGCAAACCGTACGCCGCCACGGCTGCCGCCCGCGCACTGTCCGATCACCTGGCGCGCTGCGGAATCGACGGACAGGTCGAGGACCTGAACGGAATCGGCTTGCGAGTCCATTACCCACTGCCGTCACCGGCACCACTGGTGAGCCTGATCGTTCCGACTTGGGGCCGTGCTGAGCTGCTTCGCCGCTGTGTCGACAGCTTCGCCGCGCGGTCGCGCTACCCGAACGTCGAGTGGATCATCGTCGACAACGGATCCGGCCCCCCCCTCACACTCGACGATCCGGGCTCCTCGCCCGACCGCTCCGCCGTCACCGTGATCCGTCACGAAGGACCGCCGAACGCCCCGGCCCTTTACAATCGGGGCGCTGCCGCAGCACGCGGTGAATTCGTCGTGCTGCTGAACGACGACATCGAGCTGATATCGCCCGACGGACTCGCGGAGATGGTGTCGGTGGCGATGCAAGCAGGCGTCGGAGTCGTCGGCGCGCGATTGTGGTATCCCGACGACACGCTGCAACATGCCGGCTTCGTGATGGGCATGCTGACGCTGGCGGGCTCCGTATTCCAGGGCTTTCCGAAGGGCGCGCACGGCTACTTCGGGCGCGCCGCGCTGCGGCAATCGCTTAGCGCGGTCAGCACGGCTTGTTGCCTGGTGCGGCGGCAGATCTTTCTGGATGTTGGCGGGCTGGACGAAGTCGCGCTGGGACTCGCCTTCCACGATCTCGATTTCTGCCTGCGGGTACGTGAGACCGGCTATCGCAACGTGTTCACGCCGTTCGCCGAATGCTATCGTCATCAGCCTCGTTCGAACGGTGTCGATGCCGAACGGGAAAGACCCGCGCGCTTTCCGACCGAAGCGGCGACGATCCACGATCGCTGGGCACCTTACCTTCGGCACGACCCCTGTTACAACCCGAATCTCGCGCTCGATCGAACGGACTGCGCATTCGCGTGGCCGCCGCGCGTCGAAGCCTGGAAACTGCGTCAGGCGTCGGACGAGCCGACATGATGGACGGCATGCCTGCGGCCAAGCGGCCGGCCCCGGCACGAAGATCTCGCGTTCCCGGTGCTCGTTGGATTCCCCCGCGTGACGCCCGCTGCGGCGCTCGTCCGCGCCGTCTCGACGGACCGGCACCCGGGCAGATCCGTATGCGGCGCTTCGCAGCGCCTCGTCCATGTTTTACCCTTCGGGATCAGAACATGCCGGAAGGCAGGCGCGAAGAGCGTTACCGCGATCGAATCCAACACGAGGGCTTTTCTCAAGTGCCTGTGTGTGAAGGAAATATTTCGGCTGCAGCGGACGTGCTTCGAACTCGGCGACTTCATCAAGTACCTGGAGGAAGAGCGCGAACAACGCTACGACGTGCTATTCGCCAGCGGCGTGCTGTACCACATGGTCGATCCGATCAATTTCCTGGAGCTCATCACCCGCGCCTCGGACCGAATCTTCATCTGGACGCACTACTACGACCGGGAAGCGATCTCCCTACGCTCAGACGCCGGGATCTTCGGACCATCCACCGTGCTGGGCGATGGCATCCGGGGTTCGAAGCGAACGCATCCGGCCGATGCCACTTCGTGGCCCGGCTTCAGCGGAGGTCGCGAGCTCTATGCCATTGGGCTCGAACGCGCGTCGATTCTTCAGTTTCTCGACAGAAAAGGTTTCCAGACGGAAATCGCTTTCGAAGCGGTCGATCATCCGAACGGTCCATCATTCGCGGTGAGCGCCAAACGGATGTGACCGGTAGCCGATCGCATTGCGCGATCCTGCGGGCGACTTTCATTCGGTCTCTTTCAGGTGAACGGTTTGGACGCCGCTTGGCGCGTCGAACAGGGGAAACCTCAGCATCAAAACAGCAGCCGCTGAGTCCGTTCGCATTTATTTCCGCAGCCACATATTCCGATTGCGGTGAGTCGCCCAAAAATCAAGGTTCTCGATCTGCTGCAAGCGCGGATGCTCTGCCCGTCACCTATCGGCCATGAAGCTCACCAGCGACATCATCATATCCATGGAATCGGGCGCCAGCCTGAGTATCGCGCGAAGTGCAAGACGCGTTTTGCGAAATCTGGGGCCCATTCGTCACTCACCCCGGAACCTCGAAGTAGACGCTATCCGAACGCAGGTTGGGATTATGGAAGGGATCTCGCATCAGCATATCCGGATGATGCTGGTAGAGTCGGCGCTTGTCCGCCATGAGGCGAGCGACCCGCTCCGGCGCTTCCGAATCCTGCCCACGACTGAGCGATTCATGATGTATCCAGGTCGCGGCTGGACAGACGACGTTGAAGAGACCATGCCGCAGCAGGCGGAAACAGAGATCCACGTCGTTGTAGGCGACAGGAAAGCTCTCGTCGAATCCGCCCACCGCCTGGAACTTTTCGCGCTCTACCATCAAGCAGGCGCCCGTCACCGCCGACCAGTCGTACTCGAGCAGATTGCGCATGAAATAGCCCGATGAATCAGCCGGTTCGCGCAGGAACGCATGTCCAGGGCCGCTCGCCAGATTCACCACGCCCGCGTGCTGTACCAGTTGCGCTCCCGGATAAAGCAGCTTCGCGCCAACGGCACCGACATGCGACAATTGAGCATAACCAACCATACGCTCGAGCCCGTCGGCCGAGAGCAGTTCAGTATCGTCGTTCAAGAAGAGCAGCAAGTTTCCCCGGGACTCACGTACCCCGATGTTGTTCAACTCCGAATAGTTGAACGGCGCATCGTGCCGGATGACACGGATGTTGGCACTCTTCGCCAGGTCCTGCAGGATATCTAGCGTCTCGCGAATGACGGACCCGTTGTCGATCACGACGACCTCCAGATCGCGCCACACGCCCGTTTGGTCAAGCGATACCAGACATTGGCGCAGTACGCGCCCATTGTCCCTAGAAGGAATAACGATCGACACGAGCGGGCTTCCTCGCGGAACGTAACGTACCCGGTAGTAACTCGGCGCCTGCGGCACCGGTTCGAGAATACCGTTGAGCCCGCGACGTTCGAGCGCCGACTCGCGAACGCGGACCGCAGCTTCTACGACAGGCTTGGCCGCGGGACTGGAAGCGACGGAAGCGGGAAGGGCGCGCGAATGGTAAAGCACCTTCGGCACATGCGAGATCGCATCGGCCTTCTCGGTCACGCGCAAGATCAGATCCCAATCCTGGGCGCCATCGAACTCGGTACGCAATGGCCCAACTGTTTGCAGCAGACTGCGACGGACGCAACTGACATGGCACGTATACATCGTGCTCATCAGCGTGTCGGGCGACCAGTCCGGTTTGAAGAATGGCTGGACGAAGCGCCCTTGTTCATCGATCCTGTCTTCGTCGCTATAGACGAAATCGGCATCGTCTCTGGCGATGGAAAGCGCGAGCTCGTACAGACAATCCTGCGTCAATTCGCCGTCGTGATCAAGGAAAACGACATAGTCGCCGCAAGCCTCATTCAATGCTGCATTGGTCGCGGCTGAGATCCCTTCATTCTTCTCGAGGAAAAAGACCTTGACGCGCGGATCGCTGATCTCGCCGAGCGCATGGCGAGTTTGCGGATCGGTGCTCGCATCATCGGCGAGGATGAGTTCCCAATCCGGATACCATTGTGCGGTCACCGACGCCAACAAGCAGGTCAACAGATCAGGTGCCGTATTGAACGTCGGAACGACGATCGAAAAGCGCGGCCGGCATCGCAAATCCGCTAGGATGGTTTCCAGATCCTGCGGACGCTGGCTGGAAACATAGACGTAGCCTCCGGACTTAGCGGCGAATTCACTACGGCTAACATCATCGGCGACAAGCGCCTCCTCAGGTAATCCCAACGGGCTCGACGCATCGCCACAGGCCTCGACAGGCGAGGATCCATGCCGTCGCTGATGCCAGCGCGCCCGCAGAAAAGCGATGCGCCGAGGCATTCGATGAGGCGTGACCGTCCACCAAAGCGCTTTTGCCACACGGCGACAGTTCTGACGCAGCCCCTCGGGAGCCCTACCCAGAACTCGACGCAAGGGCGAAGTGGCTCGCCAGAACGTGCTCTGCTCGATTTGCAATGCTTGTATTCGAACCGCCTGCAGCGAAGCATTCGCCAGTTGACTCGCTTCGAGGTTCGCACGAGTGACTTCGAGATCCGCCCTAGCCGCCGCCAGGTCCCCTTTTATCGCCGCCAGATCTCGCCGCGTGGCATCCCGCTCGCTCTCCGTTCGTTCAAGATCGGATTGAAGGAGATCCGCGCTAGAATGGGTTTTCGCGTGCTCGGTTCGTTCGGCCCTCAACGCTTCGAGAGTGGTTGCCAATTCGTCTCGAATCTTTCCGGCTTGTGCTGCGCTCGCGCTCAGACTTGCCTGAAGATCATTTACCCTCAGTTGCTCCTGTTCAACGCTCCACGCTGTCGAGTACACCAATGCGGAAGAGTCGAGCGCAGACTGCGGCAATGCACTGGCATCTATAGTGGTCAGTAGCGATGCGAATAGCTGATAGAACGGTTCATCGGCTGATTCCGCATAGGTATCGCGCAAGACGAACTGTGGCCGCATACCCGCAGAATTCTTCAATATCTGCGGCAACATCTCGATCGATACCGGCTGCATCCCCTGATAGGACAAGGAATTTCCCGTATCATACTGAATCGAAGGTTTTCCGGCGACAGCAGCATCAACCAACAACGTCGACAGCGAAGAAATCACGATATCAACAGCAGACACCAGTCGATTTATGCCAACACCAATGATTCCGAGCAAAATATCATCAAGAATCATCGAATTCTGAAACCGCAATTCACCGACGTCGATCGCCCGTTCCGTTGGGTGCAATTTCACGACAAAAAAAACATCCGGCGTTGTTCGGATGACTTCCGCCAGTCTCGAACGCACCTCCAATTTGTCTGCCCCATGGCGATTCCAAAGAAGATTCGTGCCCAGTAGAGCGACCGAGCGGTATCGCTGACGCTTGATGCCCAATCGCCAAAGCAGAAGGTCATTCATCTGAGGAAATTTCAGATCCGCGAATTTTGGTCCGCCGATCGGGAGAAATTTCTGCCATTCCTTTCGAGTCAGGGGAGCATAAGCTTTCCCAGACAGTCTGACGGGCATGGCAGAGATAAGCTCTTCATAGCTTTTCCCCCACGTTAGAATCGTTTCGGAGCCGAAGTCGATTATGCGCTCATCGAAGGGCTCGATCCAAACCCCATGCTGGAGTTGAATCGTATGAACCCCATTGAGCTTGGCTGCTTCGACCAATTGGCGACTCAGGACATGCGAAGGAGCGACCGTGGATTCCGCTGGACTGAGAAGGTGATTGAGAGCGAGAACTTGCCATGGAACTTCCGCGCATCGGTCATAGGCAATCGTTTCAACGTTGCAACGCGCCAGCGCTCCCCGGATCAATGAGTATTCATCCGGGCGTAACACTGCGCGACGGATCAGAACGACGACCGAGCTTCGTGGCAGAACTTCCAATAGCGGTTTGAGAAGCCAATAATCCTGCGGATGGTGGATATTCAAACCAATGCGAGGGATTTCGCCAAACCCGAACTGGAACCGTTTCGCCTGCAGATAGCCGAGATCCAGCATATCTTCGACGCGACTCCTCCGCGCAGGGTCCAACCACTCTCCTGGTTTCGCCAACGCGAGAACATAGTCAGGCTCTCCCGCATCGATATCACCAAACGGGTCAGCACTCGCCCAATAAGAGACAAGTCGTAGACTTTCATCCTCCGGCCATTGCCTCCGAACGGTACGAGCTTCGTCAAAGACACGCTCAAGGAGGATCTCGAAACCCATGGTTCTCAAAATTTCCAGCCATGTCGGCTTCGGAAGAATCGTCGCGTGATAGCGATTGTCAGCGCTACTGGGTCGGGTGGAAATCGACGCGACAAGAAGCCCATCGGAGATCGCACGCAGGTTTTGCACCGCCGCGAAAACATCCTCGATATCGATGTGCTCGAGAACATCCAGACAAGTCACCAGCCAGGACTCCCCGCCAGTTCTTTCGCGTATAGTGTCCGCCACACTCAGCGCTTCATTCAAGGGCCCCGCAAGATCGAAATGAATCCCTCCTTCGACGGCGGGGTCGAAATCCAATGCCAACACGCCGAGCCCTGCCTGTCGCAGGGCCTCTCCGAGAGCACCGCTTCCGCTGCCGACGTCGACAACGTGACGAACATTTCTTTGTCTGCAAAACTCGATCAGAGCCCGAGTGAATATCTCACCTTTATAACTCGCCACGCCCAATGCCTTGCCAAAATAAGAGAGCGAATAAAGACTCTTATAATCAGTCTGGGTTGCGTAAAAACTGGCCATTTCAAATTCCTTAAATTCCCGGCCGCGAGTCTGTTTGCCAGATGGCTATAAACTGCGCTCTGGTCGCCTGGTAGCGCGAAGCGCCCCCCGGATAACGCCGATCAATTCCTACCGACTACGGCATCTCCGTCCGTCGAACGAACTCATTACTGTCTAGCTTCGCAAGCAAAACGCTCCAGGCATCCGGGGCCCGAACGCCCGGCGGTCGACGAAATTTAGCGTCAATAGACCACGACCGACAACTCAGACCTGGGCGGCATACTCAGCCAGAACTTCCGCCACCGGCCCGACAGCCCGGACACGCCCGCGCTCCATCCAGACAACCTTCGAGCATGTCCGGCGGATCTCCTCATGAGAATGCATGGCCAGCATCACGATCTCGGCTCGTCCGTGCAACGCGCGAATCCGTTCCTCGGCCTTTTTGGTGAACGATGCATCGCCGACCGCCATGACTTCGTCGAGCAGCAAAATCTGAGCGTCAACGGCCGTAGCGACTGCGAACGCCAAGCGCACGCGCATCCCATTCGAATAGGTCCTCAGCGGCAGGCTCAAGTAGTCGCCGAGTTCGGAAAATTCAGCAATCTCTTCCTGCTTGGCCCGGATTTCCGAATCCGTCATTCCGAGCAACAATCCTCTGAGGCGAATGTTTTGCCATCCCGTAGAATTATCATCCATTCCCAAGCTGATATCGAGCAAAGGAACGATCTTTCCCTCGGACCGGATGATTCCGGAGGTCGGCGCGTAGATACCCGCGATCACGCGAAGCAAAGTCGACTTCCCTGCACCATTGTTACCGATCAACCCTACGCGATCACCTGCCTGCAGCCGTAAATCGACGCCATCGAGAGCGGTGATCACCACCACGCCATGCTGATCTTTTCCTATCTTTCCACGCCGCCCGGTCGCATTCAGCAGCGCTTGCTTTAACGAACGACCTCTCGCGTCGTAGATCGGCAATCGCAGCGACACATCATTCAATTCTACGTAAGCCATCAGCTTTCCTTGGCTCTCACACCCAGTATGCGATTCGCTTCAGATAGCGATGCGTAAAAATCAAAGAAATGACAAGCCCCGTCACCGCCATTCCTATGCCGATCATCCATGAAACCGAGGAAGGGACTGCGCCAATCAGCGGCGCCCGCACCAATTCGATCAAATGAGCGAGCGGATTGTAATCGACGATCCATTGATGTTTGCTGAGCGCTTTGGGCATATATAGAATCGGCGTCAAATAGAATGCCACCTGAACCAGCGCCGCGACGATCTGCGGCAGATCTCGAAAACGCGCCGAGAGCAACCCGCTCAACATTGCGATCCACAGAGCGTTCAGCATGAACAATATGAAACCAGGAATGAACAGCGGCAATGTTTGCCAGGACTTCAATCCGAAGATCCCAAGAAGTATCAGCACGATTACAAAATTGTGCAACAGGATCACCAGATTTCTCCAAGCCACCTGCAGCACGAAAATCAACTTGGGAGTGGACGCCTGTCGTATATAGGCGGCACTGCTGATATACGCGAGGCTGCCTTCGGTGACTGTTTGAGCGAACGCCGTCCACATGACGAGCCCGATGGCAAGAAACGGCAGATAGTCGGACATGTTCTGGCCGAACAGGGTCCCATAGACAACCCCCAGCGAGCCGATCATGACACCCATGCTGATCGTCAGCCAAAAAGGACCTAAACTCGAGCGAGCGTAGCGCTGACGGATCTCCATCCACCCTAGAAGGGTCCAAAGACGCCATGCAAGTAAACTTTTTCTAAAATCACCCAAGGCGCCAGCACCGGCGTTACGCATGCAATGTTCCCTGTCTGTTCGATTTCATCAGAAAATGCGGTCAGGAATAGAACTATCGAGAGCCATCAGGGCGATCCGCAAGCAAACGAAAGGCCGTCATTCTACAACTCCCGGAGTCTCGCCATGATCCGGCAGGCTTCCAGCTCTCGCCTCGCCGACGATCTCCTCCAGGAGCCGTATGCTGGTCGCGCGCCGAGCCCACGCCGCCCGCCGCACTGCCACCCACCCCGTACTGTGGCGGGCGTGACGCTCTGCCAGATCGTTCAGCAGGGTCTGTAGTATCGTTCTCTTTGCGTCCGACCATATAAATACGCTCGATCCGACCTATGCACTCAGTCCGCCTCACGGACTGCACTCCCTTGATCCACAAAAATGCCCTCCAAAAAAATCGCACTCATCACCGGCGTCACCGGCCAGGACGGCTCGTACCTCGCCGAGTTCCTCCTCGGTAAAGGCTACGAAGTCCACGGCATCAAGCGCCGTACGTCGCTCTTCAACACCGATCGCATCGATCACCTGTACCAGGATCCGCACGAGCAGAACCGCAAGTTCATCCTGCACCACGGCGACCTGACCGACGGAACCAGCCTGATCCGGATCATCCAGCAGGTCCAGCCCGACGAGATCTACAACCTGGCCGCCCAGAGCCACGTAGCGGTCAGCTTCGAGGAGCCCGAGTACACGGCCAACTCCGACGGCCTGGGCGCGCTGCGCATCCTCGAGGCGCTGCGCATCCTGAAGCTCGAGAAGAAAACCCGCTTCTACCAGGCGTCCACCTCCGAGTTGTACGGCCTCGTGCAGGAGATCCCGCAGAAGGAAACGACCCCGTTCTACCCGCGCTCGCCCTACGCGGTGGCCAAGCTGTACGCGTACTGGATCACCGTCAACTACCGCGAAGCCTATGGCATGTACGCGTGCAACGGGATCCTGTTCAACCACGAGTCGCCGGTGCGCGGCGAAACCTTCGTGACGCGCAAGATCACGCGGGCGATGGCGCGGATCAAGCTGGGGCTGCAGGACACGTTGTATCTGGGCAACATGGATGCGCTGCGCGACTGGGGCCACGCCAAGGACTACGTGGAGATGCAGTGGCTGATGCTGCAGCAGGACGAGCCCGAGGATTTCGTGATCGCCACCGGCGTGCAGTTCAGCGTGCGCCAGTTCGTCGACGTGGCGGCCAAGGAGGTCGACATCCAGATCACCTGGAAGGGTGAAGGTGTCGACGAGAAGGGTTACGACCAGAACGGCAAGTGCATCGTGGCCGTGGATCCGCGTTACTTCCGGCCGACCGAGGTCGAGACGCTGCTGGGCGATCCGTCCAAGGCCAAGGCCAAGCTGGGCTGGACGCCGAAGATCTCGTTCGAGGAACTGGTCAGCGAGATGATGCGCGAGGACTTGAAGGCCGCGCAGCGCGATGCGCTGGTCAAGAAGCACGGCTATTCGGCCTACGACTATCACGAATGAACGACGAGTGAGCGACGCGAGCACCATGAGCCAATCCTCCCCCGCTTCGTCAACCTCGCGCCCGGTCGAGCCGATCGCCAAGGACGCGCCGATCTTCGTCGCCGGCCACCGCGGGATGGTCGGCTCGGCGATCACGCGGCGGCTGCAGGCCGGCGGCTATACGCGGCTGCTGACCCGCACGCACGCCGAGCTCGACCTGTGCGACCAGGCGCAGGTCCGGGCGTTCTTCGAGCGCGAGCGGCCCGCCTACGTGTTCATCGCCGCGGCGAAGGTGGGCGGCATCCACGCGAACAACACTTATCGCGCCGACTTCATCTATCAGAACCTGATGATCGAGGCGAACGTGATCGATGCCGCTTATCGGTCGGGCGTGCAGCGGCTGCTGCTGCTCGGTTCGAGCTGCATCTACCCGCGCGACTGTCCGCAACCGATCCGCGAGGAATACCTGTTGACGGGGCCGCTCGAGCAGACCAACGAGCCTTATGCGCTGGCCAAGATCGCCGGCGTGAAACTGTGCGAAAGCTATAACCGGCAATACGGCACGCAGTACGCGTGCGCGATGCCGACCAACCTGTACGGCCCGAACGACAATTACGATCTGGCCAACAGTCACGTGCTGCCGGCTCTGATCCGCAAGACGCACGAGGCCAAGCAGGCCGGCGTCGACGAGCTGGTGGTCTGGGGAACCGGATCGCCGCGCCGCGAGTTCCTGTACGTCGACGACATGGCCGACGCCAGCGTGTTCATGCTCGAGCAGAACATCGCCGAGGGCCTGTTCAACATCGGCGTCGGCGAGGACGTGACGATCAAGGAGCTGGCGCACCTGATCATGGACGTCGTGGGCTTTGCGGGGCGGATCGTCTTCGATGCGTCGAAGCCGGACGGCACGCCGCGCAAGCTGCTGAACGTCGACCGGATGACGCGGCTCGGCTGGAAGGCGAAGACCGGCTTGCGCGAGGGCATCGCGCTGGCGTACCAGGACTTTCTCGCCAAGCGGTGACCGGCGCCCCGTGACCGACGTCCTGTTGCCCGCGCTGGCGGCATTCGTCGCGACGCTGGGCTCGCTGACGCTGGGCCTGCGCAGCCGCGCATTGCGCGGCGCGCTCGCGGATCGGCCCAATGAGCGATCGCTGCACAAGCAGGTCACGCCGCGGTTCGGCGGCCTGGGGCTGCTGGTCGGCGTCGCCGTCGGTACCAGCGTGGCGCTGTTGGTCGACGCCCACGGCAGCATGGGCGGCGGAACCACGACCGACGGTCGGATCGGCGCATCGATGTCGACGATGCTCGGCCGGCACTGGCCGCTCGCGTGGCTCGCCGCTTATGGCGTCCTCGCGCTGGGCTCGGTCATCGACGACCGGCGCCCGCTGCCCGCCTGGGTGCGGATGCTGATGCACGTCGTCGTGGCGGCCGTCTGGGTCGCATCGGCCCGCTCGTCCACGGGCCTCGGCCTGCCGCTGGCCTGGGCGATCCTGACCGTGATCGGCATGACCTGGGCGATGAACCTGTACAACTTCATGGACGGCGCCGACGGTCTGGCCGGCGGGATGGCGCTGTTCGGTTTCGTCACGCTGGCGATCGCGGCGATGATGGGTCCGGCGGCGATGGACCCGGCAGGCATGGCGAGCCATGCCGTCGACGGTGCGACGGCAAGCGCCGAAGCGGGCGACCTCGCACGAACCGCTGCCGTGCTGGCCGCCGCGGCCGCCGGCTTCCTGTGCCTGAACTTTCCGCCGGCGCGCCTGTTCATGGGCGACGCGGGCTCGATCCCGCTGGGCTTTTCGGCGGCGGCGCTGGGCCTGCATGGCTGGCAGCTCGGCCTGTGGTCGCCGCTGTTTCCGATCATCGTGTTCTTTCCGTTCTGCTTCGACGCGACGCTGACGCTGCTGGCGCGATTGTTGCGCGGCGAGCGGATCTGGGAGCCGCATCGCCAACATCTGTATCAGCGCGCGGTGCTGTCGGGACTCGGCCATCGCGCGATGACGCTGCGCGCTTATGGGCTGATGGCCGTCTGCGCGGTCGTTGCACTGATCGGACGTAATTTCGCGATCGGAGTCGAGACTCTTATAATCGCCATACAACTGACCGCCGGCTGGGCTCTGGCCGCCAGAGTTGCGCGCATGGACGCCCGGGAGCGCGATAGATCTTGAATCTCCGTTTCAATCCTCGCAGCCTGGTCGCGCTGCTGCATGACCTTGCGTGGGTCGCCATCACCTGGATCGGTTGCTTCTCGCTGCGCCTCGGCGTCGAGGGTCAGGGCATGTGGCTGAGCGCGTACTACACGCTGCCGGCCGTGCTGATCGTCCATCTGGGCTGCTTCCAGTACTTCGGCCTGTACCGGGGCATCTGGCGCTTCGCCAGCCTGCACGATCTGCGCCGCATCGCGACGGCGGTGCTCACGGCAGCGCTGATCGTGCCCGTCGTCATGCTGATGTGGCGATACGGCGCCGGCGTGCCGCGTTCCGTCTACTTCCTGCAACCGCTGCTGCTGCTGATCGTGATGTTCGGCGGCCGCATCCTGTACCGGTGGTGGAAGGAAGAACCGTGGTCGAGCCTGGGCGACCAGGGCCAGCCGGTGCTGATGCTGTCCTGCGACGACGGGACGCTGGACCTCGTCGATCAGTTCCGCGCCAGCCCCAACTGGAAGACGGTCGGCATCCTCGATCACAGCGGCGTCTATCGCGGGCGCTCGTTCGCCGGTATTCCGGTACTGGGTACGTGGAGGAACCTGGCCGACGTGGCGGGGCGTTATGGCGTGCGGCACGCGGTACTTCGCGATACCGGCGACCACAATCTGCGTCGGCAGGCGTTCGACCTGTGCGAATCGGCGGGCATCAAGCTGCTGCTGATGCCGCGCGTCGACGACATGCTCAGCGGCAAGATCCAGTTCACGCAGATCCGTGAGGTCGAGCTCGACGACTTGCTGGGCCGCGACCCGGTCGAGCTGGACATCGAGGGCATCGGCCAGATGCTGCGCGAGAACGTGGTACTGGTGACCGGCGCCGGCGGCACGATCGGCAGCGAGCTGTGCCGGCAGATCGCACGGTTCGAGCCGAGCGTGCTGGTGCTGTACGAGCAGAGCGAGTTCGCGCTGTACACGGTCGACCAGGAACTGACGCGGATGTTTCCGAAGCTGTCGGTGCGCTGCGTGATCGGTGACGTCAAGGATTCGGCGCGGCTGGACCTGGTCTTCACGCGCTACCGGCCGAGCGTGGTATTCCATGCGGCGGCGTACAAGCACGTGCCGATGACCGAGCAGGAGAACGCCTGGTCGGCCGTGCAGAACAACGCGCAGGGCACCTGGCGGCTCGCGCAGGCCTGCGAGCGCCATTCGATCGACAAGCTGGTGTTCATCTCGACCGACAAGGCGGTGAATCCGACCAACGTGATGGGCGCGACCAAGCGGTTGGCCGAGATGCTGCTGCAGACCTGGGCGCGACGCTCGTCGATCCCGACGGTGATCGTACGCTTCGGCAACGTGCTCGGATCGACGGGCAGCGTGGTGCCGAAGTTCAAGGAGCAGATCCGCCGCGGCGGCCCGATCACGGTCACCCACCCCGAGGTGCGGCGCTATTTCATGTCGGTGCCCGAGGCGGTCGAGCTGGTGCTGCAATCGGCGCTGATGGGCCGCAGCGGCGAGATCTTCGTGCTCGAGATGGGCGAGCCGGTGAAGATCGTCGACCTGGCCCGCGACCTGATCCGGCTGTCCGGCCTGACCGAGCAGGAGATCGCGATCCGCTTCGTCGGCCTGCGCCCCGGCGAGAAGCTGTACGAAGAGCTGCTGGCCAATTCCGAGACGACGATGCCGACCCGGCATCCGAAGGTCCGGATCGCCAAGGCCGTCGAGCTGCCCGACGAGCAATGGGAGATCGACGTGGGCCGCTGGCTGACGCAGGTCGAGCCGGTCGGCGAGATCGAGACCAAGATCGGGCTGACGCGCTTCGTGCCGTCGTACGCGCCTTACATGGAGCGGCCGAACGTGATCCCGCTGCAGCGCGGCGGTGCGGCCCGTGCCGGTTGAGCGTTCGGCCGTCGGGCCGTCGCTGGCTGCGTGTCCGCCGCTCAGTTGCAGCCTGCCCCTGAAGACGCGGACCGACCGATGACCGGCCCGATCGCGATCGGCGACCTGCAGGGTTGCCAGGCCTGTCTCGAACGCCTGCTCGATCGGCTGGTCGAGCGCTTCGGCCAGTCGGCCGCCGAGGCGCCGCTGTGGCTGACCGGCGATCTGGTGAACCGGGGCCCACAGTCGCTGGCGGCGCTGCGATGGGCGTATCGTCATCGCGATCGCATCGTCACCGTGCTGGGCAACCACGATCTGCATCTGCTGGCCGTCTCGCAGGGCATTCGCAAACCGTCGCGCGGCGATACGCTGGACGAGATCCTTGCGGCGCCCGATCGTGACCTGCTGCTCGACTGGCTGCGCCGGCAGCCGCTGGCCTGGCATCAGCACGGCTGGCTGATGGTGCATGCCGGATTGCTGCCCGGCTGGTCGGCCGAGCAGGCGGTGGCACTGTCCGATGAGGTGTCGGCGATGTTGTCGAGCGATGGTTGGATCGACTTCCTGCGGCATATGTACGGCAACGGGCCGCCGGCCTGGCGCGACGACCTGGGCGGCCACGACCGGCTGCGCGTGATCGTCAACGCGATGACGCGGCTGCGCTTCTGTACGGCCGACGGGGTGATGGATTTCCGGTCCAAGGGCGGCGCGGACTCCGCCGGCAAAGGCCTGGTGCCGTGGTTCGACGTGCCGGGCCGCGCGTCACGGGGGACGCCGATCGTATTCGGGCACTGGTCGACGCTGGGGCTGGTGCAGCGCGACGACTTGCTGGCGATCGACACCGGCTGCGTGTGGGGCGGACAACTGACAGCCGTGCGGCTGGCCGACCGCGCCTGCGTCCAGTGGGACTGCCCGCAGGCGGCGGCGCCTGGAGGGGAATGAAACAGGCTAAGCCACGAGCCGCTGTAGGGAAACCTCAGGCGGCGCGGGGAGCGGAGCACTACGGCTTACGTGCCTGCCAATACTTAGGGCGTCGGGACTGATGAGCAACCGCGCTGATATAAATGACCCCATCACGCTCCCGGTAGAGGATCGAGTAGGGGTAGCGACCAACAGGAAACAAGCGCCTGCCTTTGCTCGCTGGTGCGCCAAGGCCTGGAAACTCGACAAGAAGCTCCGCTTTCTCCACGAACTTGGCAAGGAAGTTCACTGCCACCCTGCGGCTGACGTTGAGGACGTAGAAGTCGATAGCCTTGCCAAGTTCCGCCTCAGCTTCAGCAGATAGGAAATAGGTCACGCAAGTTTAACTTGGAGGCGAGCGACGGCCTCTGTACCCGGAACCCAGGAAGACTCGCCCCGCGCGACGCGCTCCTCACGACGATCGGCCTCCTCCGACCAGACCGCCTCCCACTCGGGGTCACGCTCAAGGCTGGCGATGAGTTTGTCCACCAATCGCGAACGATCGGCCTGGGACAGATTCATGATTTCGGCTTCAATGACTTCGAGCGGCTTGGACAAGGAACACCTCCCGCGTTCAGTTCTAGGATGCCACAAAATCCAGGAAGTCAGAAAAGCTCCATCGCGGCGCTAAGTTAGTGCCGCTATCGGCGCCAACCATCAGCGCTCCCGCAACTCCTTCACCGTCTCCGGCGTCGTATCGTCCATCGGGATCGCCAGCCGTTCGCTGATCGCCTGGCGGGCCTGCGCGGCGAGCAGGTGCCGGGCGCGGTTGCCGCTGTCGTCGGGCGCGACGATCGGGGGCAGCCTGTGGATCTCGGCGACGACGCCGGATGCGCCGGTGATCCGCCAGACCGAGCCCAGGAAGCCGATGCGCGAGCCGACGAAATCGATGACGCCGCCCTCGCCGCTCAGGCGCTCGCCGTTGAGGCCGCGGTAGCGCAGGCCGACCGGCAGCAGCGGCGCATCGGCCTTGACGGCCGCTTCGATCAGGTTCGCATGGAACGGCTGCAGCACGTCGCCGCTGCCGGTCGTGCCTTCGGGAAACACCGCCACCCGGCGGCCGGCGCGCAGTTGCTCGGCGACCACCGTCAACGCGCGGTGCACGGCATGGCGCTTGCCGCGTTCGAGAAACAACGTGCCGACGCGTCCGACCAGCGTGCCGATCAACGGCCAGCGGGCGATGTCGTCCTTGGCGATGAAGCTGCTGGGCGCCAGCGCGTTGATGACGAAGATGTCGACCCACGAGACGTGGTTGGCGACGAGCAGGCCGGCGACGGGCATGTCGACCGGTGTCTCGGCCGACGGGTCGGCCGCTGGATCGGCCGCTGGATCGGCGACGGTAACCGACAAATCGGCGGTCATGGTCTGCGCAGCCGCAACCGCGCCCCGCATGGCCGCTCCGGACTCTTCTCCCCATTCCTGGATCCGGATGCCGGACGAGCGCATCAACCAGCGGGACCACGTCGCGACGGTCCGATCCCGCCGCGCGGGCCCGATCATCGGGAAGACCATGGTGACGGTGAGCAGCCCGCCGAACAGCAGCGCGACCATCGTCGGCAGGCGCCACGCGCGACGCAGGATCGGCTTGACCCGCTCCGGCCGGCCGCGGGGTGCGGGCTCGGCACCGGGCTCGGCGTCCCCTTGCACGCCTACGGCCTCGACGAAGGAATGCGGCCCCCCGTCGTGCGGCGAGCGGCCCCGGCGCACGCGCAGGGATTCAGCGTCGTCAGCTCGCATCCGTCCAACCCGGTCCGATTGCTTGCGGCGGTGTTCGCGCCCGGCTGCCCGCTAGTGTCGTGAATCAGAAGTTCGCCGAAGAAAGAAATCTGTCGAAATCGGAGCCAGGCAAGGCGCAAACCGCAGCGATACCGAGGTATCGCGAGGATTCGCAACGCGGCATGGCGCCGATTCTCGGCGGATTTCTTCGGCGAACTTCTGATTCACGACACTAGCGCCCGGCCGCGGTCATCGCCTGCGGAAATGTCTGCGGAAACACGACCGTGCCGTCGACGATCGACATCCGGTTGCGCACCGCCAACTCGTGGCCGAGGAAAGGCGTGTGCTTGCCCTGGCTGCGAAGCTGCTCGGCCGAGACGACCCAATTGGCCGCCGGATCGACCAGGCACAGGTCCGCGGGCGCGCCGACGGCCAGACGTCCGGCCTCGACGCCGAGGATCGCGGCCGGCCGCGCCGAGACCAACGACACCGCGCGCGCGGGCGGGACGCCCGCCTCGTCGGCCCACTTGAGCGTCAGCGGCAGCAGCAGCTCGAGCGCGGTGACGCCGGGCTCGGCCTCGGCGAACGGCAGGATCTTGGCGTCGTCGTCGACCGGCGTGTGGTCGGAGCAGATCGCGTCGACCGTGCCGTCGAGCAGCGCGGCGCGGATCGCGTCGCGGTCGCGCTGCGAGCGGAACGGCGGGCTCACGCGCAGGTTGCTGTCGAAGAAACCGATGTCGACGTCGATCAGGTGCAGATGATGGACGGCGACATCGCAGGTGACCGGCAAGCCCTGGCGCTTGGCCTGGCGCACGAGCTCGAGGCCAGCGGCCGACGACAGCCGGCACAGGTGGACGCGGGCGCCGGTGGCGCGCACCAGCTCGAAGATCGTGTGCAGCGCGACGGTCTCGGCGATGACCGGCACGCCGGACAGGCCCAGCCGCGACGCGATCGGACCGCTGTGCGCAACGCCGCCGCGCGCCAGATGCGGGTCTTCGGGCTGCAGCCAGACCGTATAGCCGAAGGTCTTCGCGTACTGCAACGCGCGCAGCAGCACCTGGACGTCGAGGATCGGGCGGCTGCCCTGCGAGAAGCCGATGCAACCGGCCTCGTACAGCTCGGCCATCTCGGTGATGACCTCGCCGTCGAGCCCGACCGTCAACGCGCCGAGCGGATACAGGCGCGCGAACATCGCGCCGCGCGTGCGGTACTTGAGCATCTCGATCAGCCCGGGCTCGTCCAGCGGCGGATCGGTATCGGGCGGGCACGACAGCGACGTGATGCCGCCGGCCAGCGCGGCGAGCATTTCGGATTCGAGCGTGGCGCGGTATTCGTAGCCGGGCTCGCGCAGCCGCGCCGACAGATCGACGAGGCCGGGGGCGACGACCAGGCCGCGGGCGTCGATCCGCTCGGTGGCCTCGAAGCCGGCCGGCGCGGCGCCGATCGCGGCGATGCGCCCGTCGGCGACGTGGACGTCGGCGATACGCAGGTCGTCGACGCGCAGACCGGCCGCGCCGGCCTCGGTATCGTCCGGTTCGACGAGCCGGCCATTGAGGATCGAGAGTTTCATCAGTTCGCCGCCAGAATGCTCATCACCGCCATCCGCACCGCGATGCCGAAGCGCACCTGCTGCAGGATGACCGCCTGCGGGCCGTCGGCCACCGCCGATTCGATCTCGATGCCGCGGTTCATCGGGCCCGGGTGCATGACGATCGCGTCGGGCGCGGCCAGCGCCAGCTTGTCTTCGGTCAGGCCGTAGTGCTTGAAGTACTCCTGCGCCGACGGCAGCAGCGCGCCGCGCATCCGTTCGTTCTGCAGCCGCAGCGTGATGACGACGTCGACGCCGCGCAACCCGGCGCGCAGGTCGGTATACGGCGTGACGCCGAGCTGCTCGAGGCCGCCCGGCATCAGCGTGTTCGGCGCGATGACGCGGATCTCGGGCACGCCCAGCGTGGTCAGCGCGTGGATGTCGGACCGGGCCACGCGCGAGTGCAGCACGTCGCCGACGATCGCCACGCGCAACTGCGTGAAGTCCTTCTTGAAGTGCCGGATCGTGTACATGTCCAGCAGCCCCTGCGTCGGGTGCGCGTGGCGGCCGTCGCCGGCGTTGATCACGTGCACGTCGGGGCCGACGTGCTGCGCGATCAGGAACGGCGCGCCGCTCTGGCCGTGCCGCACGACGAACATGTCGGCCTGCATCGCCGCCAGGTTGTCGATCGTGTCGAGCAGCGATTCGCCCTTCTGCGTCGAGGAGGTGCTGACGTTCAGGTTGATGACGTCGGCCGACAGCCGCGACGCGGCGATCTCGAACGTGGTGCGCGTGCGCGTCGAGTTCTCGAAGAACAGGTTGAACACCGATTTGCCGCGCAGCAGCGGCACCTTCTTGAACTCGCGCTCGGACACGCCGAGGAAGCTCTCGGCGGTGTCGAGGATCCGGTGGATCAGATCGCGGGGCAGGCCCTCGATCGTCAGCAGGTGGCGCAGGTCGCCGTTGGCATTCAGTTGGGGATGTCGCGGCATGACGTCAGGCGGGCGGATCACTCGATCGACAGGCGAAGGCGGCCGCTGCCGTCGTCGGCGCGGGTCAGCACGAAATTCCGTTCGGGGCCGAGCGGGAACTGCCTGCCGCAGTAGCGCGCCTCGATCGGCAGCTCGCGGCCGCCGCGATCGAGCAGCACGGCCAGCTCGACGCGCGCCGGGCGTCCGTAGTCGAACAGCTCGTTGAGCGCGGCGCGGACCGTGCGGCCGGTGAACAGGATGTCGTCGACCAGGATGATGTCGGCGCCGGCGATCTCGAACGGCAGATCGGTGGCCTTCATCTCCGACGGCAGCCCGCGCTTGCCATAGTCGTCGCGATGGAACGCGCTGGACAGGCTGCCCAGCGGCGTCGTCAGCCCGAGCGCCCGGTGCAGCCGTTCGGCGATCCAGGCGCCGCCGCTGTGAATGCCGATCAGCGAGACCTGGCGGCCGGGCTCGGCGGCCAGCGCCCGTTGGATCTGCGCGGTCAGTTCACCGAGCGTGGCCTCGGCGTCCGGGGAAGTCTGGGTCATGGTCAGCCTTGTTCGACCCAGTATTGTCGCAAAATTATCGCGGCCGCCTGGTCGTCGACGCGATGGCGCGACGATGTTTTTCCGCCGCCCTTGCCGCGCGGCGGCCGAGCGCCCGATCGCCGGCGCTCGCCTTCGGCCTCGACCGAGCTGTAACGCTCATCGACCAGCGTGACCGGCAGGCCGTAGCGGCCCTGCAACTGGCGTGCGAAGCGGTCGCAACGCGAGGTGACCGGCAGCTCGGCGCCGTCGATATCCAGCGGGCGTCCGACGGCCAGCTCCGCTGGATGCCACTCGGCGATCAGCTCGCCGATCCGGGCGAAACGCTCGGCGTCGCCTTCGGCGGCGATGATCGTCAGCGGCTGCGCGTCGCGGCTCAGGCTGTTGCCCACGGCCACGCCGATGCGCCGCGTGCCGAAATCGAAAGCCAGCGCCGTCCGCGGCGGGCGGGCCGACGGGAGCGGCGACGGGTCGGAATCGGCCATCACGCCAGGCGCCCGCGCACCGATCGACGGGCGATCGCTCAGGCGTGACCGGCAGCGGCCGACAGGAATGCCGGGTTGATGCCCAGCAGCCCGAACGCGCGCGACAGACGCTCGTCAGCGGGCGAATCGAACATCAGCTCGGGATCGGCGGCCACCGTCAGCCAGGCGTTCTTGGCCAGCTCGTCCTCGAGCTGGCCGGGCCCCCAGCCGGAATAGCCGAGCGTGACCAGCAGCCGGGACGGGCCGGTGCCGCGCGAGACGGCTTCGAGCACGTCCTTCGACGAGGTCAGGCCGATGTCGTCGCCGACGGTGACGGTCGAACCCCAGTCGCCGACCGGCGAGTGCAGCACGAAGCCGCGATCGGTCTGAACGGGGCCGCCGAAGAACACCGGCGCCCCGCGCAGCGCGGGCGTGTGCAGCGGCAGGTCGATCCGCTCGAACAGCGACTGCAGCGTCAATTCCATCGGCCGGTTGATGACCAGGCCGAGCGCACCCTTGGTCGTGTGCTCGGCGATGAAGACGACGGCGCCGCCGAAATTCGGGTCCGCCATCTGGGGCATGGCCACGAGGAAATGATTGGTGAGATTCGCCGATGGCGTGTCGTGATGGGCTTCGGGCATGGCGTCGATTGTAAAGACCCGGCGTTCCCCAGACAATGCGCGCGTGGCGGCGGCCTGCGTCGCCGCCACGCCGTCAATGCCGGGCGCGGGTGGGCGCCGGACGGCGGCGATGCGCGAGGAAGCCCTCGATCTGGCGCAGCAACTCGTCCTCCGAATACGGCTTGCCCAGGTAGCTGTTGACGCCCAGCTCCAGCGCCATGTTGCGGTGCTTGTCGGCGGTGCGCGACGTGATCATCACGATCGGGATGTCCGCGTAGCGTTCGTCGCCGCGCACGGCGCGGGTCAGGTCGAAGCCGTCCATCCGCGGCATTTCGATGTCGACGAGCATCACGTCGGGCACCGTGTCCTGGATCTGGCGCAGCGCATCGACGCCGTCCTTGGCGAGCATCACCTGGTAGCCCTCGCGCGCGAGCAGCCGCTGCGTGACCTTGCGCACCGTCACCGAATCGTCGACGACCATCACGCACGGCGGCATCTCGAGCGCGATCTGCTGGATCATCGGCACCGAGGCGCTGAGCGCGTCCAGCGACGGGCCGACCGCCTCGATCGCGAGCTGCACCGGGTTGATGATCAGCACGATGTCGCCGTTGCCCAGCACCGTGGCGCCGGAGACGCCGGGCACGCGCGACACCTGCGGCCCGACGTTCTTGACGACGACCTCCTGGTTGCGCGCCAGCGTGTCGACGTGCAGCGCGATGCGCTGGCTGCCCGAGCGCAGGATCGCCACCGGCGAGTAGTGCTGGGCGACCGGACTGCGGTCCTGCAGCTCGACCAGCGCGCCCAGGTAGAACAGCGGCACCTTGTTGTCCTGCCAGTCGACGTGCCCGCCGGCGTAGCCGTCGGCCAGCGCCTCGGGCTTGAACTGCAGCACCTGCTCGACGCTCGACGAGGGCACGGCGAAGCGCGCGCCGGCCGCGCCCATCAGCACGACCTGGGCGACGGCCAGCGTCAACGGCAGATGGATCGTGAAGCGCGAGCCGCGGCCGGGGACGGAATCGGTTTCGATGCGCCCGCCCAGCGACGAGGTCTCGACGCGCACGACGTCCATGCCGACGCCGCGCCCGCTCAACTCGGTGACCTTGTCGACGGTGGTGAAGCCCGGCGCGAAGATCAGGTCGCGCAGCTCGCGGTCGCTGGGCGTCGCGTCCTCTGCGATCAGGCCGTTGGCCAGCGCGCGGGCGCGGATGCGCGCCAGGTCCAGGCCGCCGCCGTCGTCGGCCATCACCAGGATGATCTCGTTGCCTTCCTGGCGCACCTCGACGCGGATCTCGCCGGTCTCGGACTTGCCGGCCGCCAGCCGCGCCTCGCGGGCCTCGATGCCGTGGCCGACCGCGTTGCGGACCAGGTGCTCGAGCGGCCCCGCCATCCGTTCGAGGACGCCGCGATCGACCTCGACCGCGGAGCCGCGCACGTCGAGGTTGACGCGCTTGCCGGTCTCCTTGGCGGCCTGGCGGGCGACGCGGAACAGCCGGTCGGCGATCGTGCCGAACTGCACCATGCGCACGCGCATCAGGTTCTGCTGCAGGTCGCGCAGCACCTGGGCCTGGCGGACCAACTCCTGTGTGGCCTCGTCGAGATTGCGCGCGACGTTGTGCTGGACGGTGGCCACGTCGTTGACCGACTCGGCGATCATCCGCGTCAGCTCCTGGAAGCGCGTGTAGCGGTCGAACTCCAGCGGATCGAACGAACGATCGGCCTCGCGCGTCTGCGCCTGGATCTGGCTCTCGGCCTGGATCTCGATCTCGCGCAACTGGGTGCGCAGACGGTTGACGTTCTCGGTCAGGTCCGCCAGCGACTGGCGCATGCCGGCCAGTTCGTTGTCGAGCTTGGACCGGGCGATCGAGGCCTCGCCGGCGTCGTTGACGACACGGTCGAGCAGGTCGGCGCGCACGCGTACGAGCTGCGTCGACGGCTTGGCGTCGACCGGCGGCGCGGCCGCCGGCCGGGACGGCGCGGCGGACGCCGGATCGGGCTGCGCGGACGAAGACGCCTGCGCCGGCCCGGCCGGCGCGTGGAACACGGCCGGCTGCGAGGAATCGGCCGCCGCTGGTGCGGCGACACCGGCGGCGGCCGTGACGACCGTGCCTGCCGGCAGCGGAGCCATCGGGTCGGCGGCGGCCGTAGCGATCGGGGAAACGCCGGTCGAG
>JASGFT010000058.1:0-26817 GCA_047605425.1 Burkholderiaceae bacterium
ACGACGAAGCACCACACGACGAAGCACCACACGACGAAGCACCACACGACGAAGCACCACACGACGAAGCGCCGCCTGACGAAACTGTCGACGGCGGCCTGGATGATCGTGTCGAGCGTCGGATGCGGATCCGCGGTCGCGCAGGGGCTCGACGCGCCGAGCGTGCAGCAGTGGGCGCAAGCGCAGGAACTGGCCGCCGCCGGCCGCGCGTCGGCGGCGCCGCCGGACGGCGCGGCGATGGCCCGGCTCCAGCAAGCCGCTGAAACGGCATTCCAGCAGCGGCAGTTTCGGGACGCGCAGCTCGGATTCACCCGGCTCGTCGCGATCGACGAACGCAACGCGGCCGCGTGGTTTCGGCTCGGCAACCTGTATCAGCGCGCCAGCGACCTGACGGCCGCCAGCGACGCGTACCGGCGCGTGCTGAGCCTGGTGACGACCGCCGGCGCCGACGAGGGACTGCGCGACAAGGCACTGATGAACCTGGCGCTGCTCGGTCTGTGGCGCACGCGCCTGGCGCTGGCGGAGCTCGAACGCGCGCCGATCAAGCCCGAACTGGACGGCGAGCGCCGGGCGATCGAGGCGGAGCTGTCGCAGTCGGAGCTCAAGGTTCGCGCGTTGTCGTCGGCTCGGCGGATCGATCCGTCCACGCTGCCCGCGAGCGGCGCCAGCCTTCGTCCCGCGGCGACGTCCGCGTCGATGATGGCCGTCGACAAGCAGCAGGCCCCGCGGCCACCGGTCGCCGAGCAGGCGAGCGAGGCCGTCGCGCGCCGGCCGGGATCTCCGCCCAGGGTCGAGCACTTCCAGGGACTGCCTTCGATGCCGGCGGCCGGCACGGCGATGCCCAGGAAAGGCAGCGGCGAGACCGGCGCCAATGGCGGGGCGGACGGCGAGCAAGCCCGGGCGGCGGCCACTCCGTCTCCCGAGGCCGCGCCTGCGCGATCCCAGGCGATGCGATGAAGATGAAGACGCGGGCTCGTCTTCGACGGCAGCGACGCGACCCGGGATTGCCGCGCAAGCTCGGGTGGCGAAGTGGTTCCGGGGCGCGACGGAACCACGGCTTGCGGCGTAACCTCGGGCGGCAGCGCGACGCGCGTCCGGCCGGACACGCCCATCGAGGCATCGCGCTCGTCGACATGCTGATCGCGACGCCGCTGGTGCTGTGGCTGGGTCTGGCGATCCTGCAATGGGCGCTGGTGTTCCACGGTCGCAATGCCGTGTCCTACGCGCTGCTGGAAGCCTCGCGCACCGGCAGCGTCGCGCATGCCGAGACGGCCGCCATCGATCGCGGCCTGGCGCGCGGCCTGGTTCCCTATCTGTACGGCGCGTCCGATGGCGCGGAGTTCGGCGCCAACCTGGCGCGGGCCGCCGCGCACGTCGCGACGGGCAAGCGAGCCGGTTGGATCGAAGTGAACGTGATCTCGCCCGATTCCCGCAGTTTCTCCGACTGGGGCGAGCCGGCCAGCGACGACGAGGGGCAGCCGGTGGCCGGATCGATCGAGATCCCGATCGACAGCTTGCGGTATCGGGCGATCTCCGCGCGACCGGCGACCGGCATCGCCGGATACCGGGGGCAGGAGCCGATCGGCGCGGCCTCCGGCCAGACGCTGGCCGATGCCCTGTTGCTCAAGGTCGAACTCGTCTACGGCGTTCCGTTGACGGTGCCGCTGGTCGGTCCGTTGTCCGCCTGGATCATGCGCCAGCTCGACGGCTGCGAGGCGGCCGCCGACCGGCAGCTCGGCCTGGTCCGGCTGGCGTCCCAGCCGCAGCATCCCCGGCAATGGACATGCCGCTATTACGACGCCGTCGATGAACGCGGGGAGCGCCGTCCGCGCTGGCCGGTCCGGCTGTCGACGATCGTACGGATGCAGAGTCCGCCTCGGAGGATCGAGTGAACCCTTGCTGCCTACATGCGAGGGGTCTTGCCGATCGTCGGCATCGTCGCGCGGTCATCGTTCGCGATGCGCAGCATCGCCGAGGGGCCGGCGGCCGACGGATCGAACGGGTGATAGTCGAACGGGTAGACGGCCCGGATCCGCTGGACGTAGGCCAGGGTCTCGCTGAATGGCGGCACGCCCTTGAACTTGTCGACGGCGCCTTCTCCGGCGTTGTAGGCGGCGACGGCCAGCACGACGTCACCCCGGTAGTAGGCGAGCAGCCAGCGCAGATAGCTCATCCCGCCCCGAATGTTCTGCATCGGGTCGAGAATGTCCCTGACGGCGAAGCGTTCGGCGGTGTCCGGGATCAACTGCATCAGGCCGAGCGCATTCTTGCTCGAGCGCGCGTTCGGATCGAAGCCCGATTCGGTGCCGATGACCGCCAGCACCAGCCGCGGGTCCAGCCGGAACTGTCCGGCCATCTGCATCACGCTCTGGACGATCTTGCGCCGTTCGATCGGCGCCGGTCCGTCGCGGAACTGCGCGGGCGCCTCGACGGTGGGCGTCGGCGCCAGCGACCGGGTCCGGGGTGCGGCGGCCGTGCCGGCCGGCGCCGCGTCGTTGTTAGCCGACAAGTGATCGCCTGGGCCGCCCAGGCACGCGGGCATCTGCTGCGTGGCCGACGAGAACAGCACGGTCAACTGGCTGGCCAGGTCGTTGCCCAGGTTCGCGGCGCGGCGGAAAAGCGTCGCGGCGATCACGTCGTTGCGCGTGACGCCGCTGCCGTTGGCATACAGCCAGCCCAGGCGGATCAACGCATCCGGTTGCTCGCTCATCGCCGCCTGGCAGTAGAGTTGGTGCGCCCGCCGGTAGTCGCGTTCGACGCCTTCGCCGTTCTCGTAGCGGATGCCGGCTTCCAGTTGCTGAGCGCCCCGATCGGGGGATTCGAGTGATTCGGCCGCGGTCGACCGCGATTCGAGCAAGGCTTCCGCGCTGGCCTGGGTGTCGGCGGCCCGAGCCGTCGCGGCGGGGCCCGACGCGAGGATCAGCAGACCGGCGGCCCACGCGAGCCGATGGAAGGGGGTCTTGGGCATGGGGCGCATTGTAGCCGCCCCAGGCCGGATGTCGCCTGTCACCCCCATCTCAGCGCAAGCCGAATCTGTTCAACAAGTCATACAGCGTCGGGCGGCTGATGCCGAGCAACTCGGCCGCGCGCGCCACGTTGCCGTCGGACCGGGCCATCACGCGCAGCACCGCCTGGCGCTCTGCGTCGTCGCGAATCCGCCGCAGATTGAGCGGGTCCGGCGTCGCGGCATGAGGCAGCTCGAGGTCGCCCGGCGTGATGATCCGTCCGATGACGTTGATGATCGCCTTGCGCATCGCGTTCTCCAACTCCCGGACATTGCCCGGAAACGGGTAGACGCCGATCGCGTCGAGCGCCGCTTCGGACAAGGTCAGCCGGTTACGTCCATGACGTCGGCCGAGCCGCCGCAGGATCGTGTGCGCGAGCAATGCCGCGTCGCCGGCGCGTTCGCGCAGCGGGGGTACCCGCAGGCGGGTCGCGGACAGCGCCAGGGCCAGGCCCGGATGGAAACGGCCGCGGGCGGCCAGATCGGTCAGGTCGAAGCGGCTCGAGCACACGACGCGCACGTCCACCTCGATCGTCCGATTCGTACCGTTGCGCTGGATCGATCGATCGCGCAGGAAGGCCAGCAGATGGACCTGAAGCTCCTCGGGCAGTTCCGAGACCTCGTCGAGGAACAGCGTTCCGCCGTGGGCCAGCTCCAGTTTGCCCGGCTGCGAAGCGCAACGCGTCGCTCCCGCATCGCTGTTGCCGTCGGCGGACGGCACCGGCCGTTCGCTGCCGAACAGCTCGGCCAGCAGCCGGCGATGATCGCGTACCGTACAGCGCACGACGGCGAAGCGGTGGTCGCTGCGCGGAGAGTGCAGGTGCAGGGCCTGGGCCAGCAGATGCTTGCCGGTACCCGGCTCGCCCTCGAACAGCACGGTCTCCCGGGTTTGCGCCAGATCGAGCACCTGTCGGCACAGCCTGAGCATCTGGGGGGCGCTGGTCACGATGCCGTCGATGCCCGACCGACTGGCGGCTTCCAGTCGACGCAGGCATTCGTGCTCGATGTCGGCGATCCTGAACGTGCGCTCGATGACCAGCCGGAACGCTTCGGCATCCAGCGGTTTTTCGAAGACATCGTGGACGCCCATCGAGACGGCCCGCAGGGTCGCCTCGCGATCCGAGGCAGCGACCAGCGCGATGAACCGGGTCGTCGGCGACAGCGCCATCAGATCCCGCATCGTGCGAAATGCCTCGGCCTGACCCGAGGCGGTCGGCGTTTCGATCGCGGCGCCGGCCCGTTCGCCCGCCGCTTCCTCTTCTGCCGCTGCTTCGTCTGCCGGCTCCTCGAGCGACGGCGGGCCGGCGTCGCCGCGATCCAGATCGACGGCGATGATGATCGGATCGTGCCGTCGCATCTGGTTGATCGCGCCGTGGCGGCTGTCGGCCGAGACGATCTGGAAGCTGGTCGTCCGGTCTTCGAGCAGCGTTTCGATCGCGGTGCCGGCCTCGACGACCAGCAGCACGGGGCGCTGGTCGGTACCGCCGGATTCGCCCCGGCCAGCGGAGGCGCCGCGCCGCCGGATCGGCGTCGTCAGGGGGGCGCCCAGGACGTGACTCGAATGAGACGCCTGTGCATGAATCGTCGCTTGCCTGGATCGCATCGCTGCAGCCACCGAGAAAAAGTTGGTGCCATTGAACGCGGGCCGACAAGCGGCAGCCATGAACTAATGCACCAACGACGGTGGTTGTACGGATTGCCGACAGGAATTCGTGAACAAGTCGACGGCCTGGCCGCTGGCGACCCGGCGACCCGGCGACCCGGCGACCCGGCGACCCGGCGACCCGGCGACCCGGCGATCCGGCGATCCGGCGATCCGGCGATCCGGCGATCCGGCGATCCAGCGATCCAGCGATCCAGCGATCCAGCGATCCAGCGGCCGCTCGTCAATCCGCCAGCCGCAGCCCGAAGAAGGCTTCGAACTGCTCGCTGAGCGCGGGGAACGCCGATCGCAGGCGGTCCGGCGTCAGAAAGAAGGCTTCGCCCGCGACGGCGAAGAACTCGGCCGGATCCTCGGCCGCATAACTGTCCAGAGGCAGCGCGCGATAGAACGATTGTCCTTCGGCGCTGTCCGGATCGACCGAAGGAGGGATCGCGTCCTCGACGTCATCGACCATGCGGTTGAATCGCTCGAACGCGCGGTCCAGCGTGCGGATCCATTCGCGTCGTCGGGCGGCGGGCAGCGGCGGCACGCCGTCGGCTTCTCCGTCGCGCAGATCCAGCTTGTGAACGAACTCATGGATCACCACATTGAACACATCGGTCGCCGCCGTCGGCTCGGCGTCGGCCCAGGACAGCACGACCGGGCCGCCGTCGATCGTCTCGCCGGCCAGCCAGACGGTTTCCTCGTGCACGACACCCGCCTCGTCGATGTTGCGGCGCGGCACCAGGAACTGGTCCGGATAGACGATGATCTGGTCGAAGTCGTCGTACCAGCGCAGGCCCAGCTCGAGCACCGGAAGGCAGGCCTGCGCGGCGATCGCCACGCCGATCGCGTCGTCGACGTGGAGCCCGGCCTCGCCGGCGAATTTCTTGCTAGCGAGAAAGGCTTCGGCCATCGCGCGCAGGCGCTCGAGCCGTTCGGCGCCGACGCGTCGCAGGAACGGGTAGGCGGTCAGGCAGGCGTTCCAGGCCTGATCGGAAATTTTGCGAGGTTCGCCGAAGCGGCGCCAGAATGAAGACATCGACAACGCGCGGGACGATCGCCGAAAGGCGGAAACAGGGCGGACGCGCTGCCACGGGCCCGGCGGGGCTATCCCGACGCGCGGCGAGGGTCGCGCCTATAATGCCACGCAAGGTTCAACCATGAAGTCCGCCGAACTCCCCTTCACATCGGGGTCGGCGGCGAGGACGCCGGGCGCGGGCCTGCCCGCCGCCAATGATCCTTCGCCGGCCGCTGCTCCCGTACCAGGCGCGACGCTCGGCGCGCCGCCTGCAGGCGGGCCGGCTTCGAGCGAGGCGCGCATCGACACCGACGCGGTGCTCGAGCGGGTCCGCTCGCGCCTGGGCGACATGGCCGGCCCCAACGGTGAAGTCCTGGCCGATCACTCGCGCGGCGTCGTCGGCATCCTGACCGAGCTGCATGCGGACCCTTCGGCGCGCATCGCCGGCGCGCTGGTCTCGACCGGCGGGCGCTTCGGTCTCGACGAGATCGAGCGGCTGTTCGGCCGCGAGGTGCGCGACCTGGTCGACCTGACGCGCCAGGTCGAGCGCCTGCGCGAGATCCATCGGCGCGTCGACAACGGTACCGACGGGACCCAGCTCGAAGTCCTGCGACGGATGATGCTGGCGATGTCTTCGGACATCCGCGTCGTGCTGATCCGCCTGGCCTCGCGGCTCCAGACCCTGCGCTATTTCGCGGCCGCCAAGCGCACGCCCGACCCGGCGCTCAGCGCCGAATCGCTCGAAGTGCTGGCGCCGCTGGCCAACCGTCTGGGCCTGTGGCAGCTCAAGTGGGAGATCGAGGACCTGTCGTTCCGGTTCCTCGAACCGCAGACGTACCGGCTGATCGCCCGCCAGCTCGACGACAAGCGCCGCGAGCGCGAGCAACTCGTCGCCGAGGCGATCGAGCGCCTGCGCCGCGTGTTGGGCGAGGCGAGGATCGAGGCCGAGGTCAGCGGCCGTCCGAAGCACATCTACAGCATCCACTCGAAGATGCGGGCCAAGGGGCTGCCGCTCGACGGCATTCGCGACCTGCACGGCCTGCGCGTGATCGTCTCCGACGTGCAGCGCTGCTACGAGGCGCTGAGCCTGATCCACCAGATGTGGCCGCCGGTGCCCGGCGAGTACGACGACTACATCTCGCGGCCCAAGGCCAACGGCTACCAGTCGCTGCACACGGTCGTGTCGACCGAGAACGGCCGGCCGCTCGAGGTCCAGATCCGCACGCGCGACATGCATCACCATGCCGAGTACGGCGTGGCCTCGCACTGGGTCTACAAGGAAAAGTCCACCGGCGTGTCCGGCGCCAAGGGCTTGCACGCCGGTGAGAGCGAACGGCTCGCGTGGCTGCGGCAACTGTTGGCCTGGCAGCGCGATGTCGGCGTCGCGCTGGGCGGCGGCAGCGCCCGGCGGATCAAGTCCGGCGGCGAGCTGATCTACGTGCTGACGCCGCAAGGCAAGGTCGTCGAGCTGCCCGAGGGCTCGACGCCGATCGATTTCGCGTACCACGTGCACACCGACCTCGGCCACCGCTGCCGGGGCGCGCGGGTCGATGGCCAGCTCGTGTCGCTGAACACCTCGCTGCACAACGGGCAGACCGTCGAGATCCTGAGCGTGCGCAAGGGCAGCGGCAACGACGGGCCGTCGCGCGACTGGCTGAACCCCGAGCTCGGCTATGTACGCAGCTCGCGGGCGCGCACCAAGCTGCGGCAATGGTTCAACGCGCGCGAGCTCGAGCACGACATGGCGGTCGGCCGCGAGCGGATCGAGAAGATCATGCAGCGCGAGGGCAAGACCGGGCTGGCGATGCCCGAGCTGGCCAGCCGCCTCGGCCTGGGTAGCCCCGACGCGCTGTTCGCGGCGGTCGGCCGCGAGGATATCGGGCTGCGGATGATCGAGGACGCGGTCCGCGGTTCGGCGCCGCCGCCGCCGGCGCAGGACCAGATCGTCGTGACCCGGCCGACGGCGCCGGTCGGCGCGAGCGCGCGAGACGGCGGCGTGCTGGTCGTCGGCGTCGATCTGCTGATGACCCAGTTGGCCCGCTGCTGCCGTCCGGTGCCGCCCGATCCGATCATCGGCTTCGTCACGCGCGGGCGGGGCGTGTCCGTGCATCGGATCGGCTGCAAGACCTTCGAGCGGATGCGCGCGACCAGCCCCGAGCGCGTCATCGAGACCGACTGGGGAGCGCCCCGCGGCAACGATCGCCAGCGCCGCTATCCGGTCGAAGTGCTGGTGCAGGCCGTCGATCGCGCGGGCCTGCTGCGCGATATCTCGGAGGTGTTCGCGCGCGACCGGCTCAACGTCGTCGCCGTCAACACGCTGACGCGCGGACAGCTCGCGCGCATGCAGTTCACCGTCGAGGTGTCCGATGCCGGCGCGCTGCAAAAGGCGCTCGGCTCGGTGGGCGAAGTGCCCGGCGTCTACGACGCTCGCCGACGGGCGATCTGATCGTATCGGGCGTCCACGGCGAACGTTCGACCGGCGGCGGGCGTTCCGGAGGTCGCGCGGCCGGTGGTCGCATCACACCGGCGGTCGCGCCATGCAGCCAGCCCCGTCACGCCGGTGGCCGCTCGGCCGACTTGGGCCGGAAGGCCTTGCACACCGCGTCGTGGGTCCGCACGTACGGCGCGCCGATCAGGTCCAGGCAGTACGGGACGGCCGCGAAGATGCCGGGGACCAGCGTCTGCCGTTGATCGTCCTTCAGGCCTTCGAGCGTTTCGCGGATCGCCTTGGGCTGGCCCGGCAGGTTGATGATCAGCGCGCTGCCTCGGATCACCGCGACCTGCCGCGACAGGATCGCCGTCGGCACGAAGCGCAGGCTGATCTGGCGCATCTGCTCGCCGAAGCCCGGCATCGTCTTGTCGGCGACCGCGAGCGTGGCCTCGGGCGTCACGTCGCGGCGCGCGGGGCCGGTGCCGCCGGTCGTCAGCACCAGGTGGCAGCCCTCCTGGTCGACCAGCTCGATCAGCGTGCGCTCGATCAGCGGCTGCTCGTCCGGGATCAGTCTTTCGATCGCGGTCCAGCGGCTGGCCAGCGCCTGGCAGAGCCATTCGGTCAGCGCCGGCAGCCCCTGGTCCTGGTAGTCGCCGCGGGACGCGCGGTCGCTGATCGACAGCAGTCCGATCCGCAGCGGGGCGTCCAGCGGGGCGTCGGCGCCGGTGTCGGGGGGAAGGTTCGCGTTCGTCATGAGGTCGGGGACGGAAGGTCCGGAACTGTCGAGGAAGGAAGGTCCGTCGCGCCCGGTGACGGTGACAGTGACGGTGACGGCGACAGCGCGTCGCGCAGCAGCCGAAACAGTTCGCGATAGCGCCGCCCGGCCTGGCCCTGGGCCATCTCGGCCCGGGCGGCGTCGATGAGCCCGGCCAGGGCCGCGCGTTCGGTCTGCGGATGATCGCGCAGCCACTCGGCGATCGCCTCGGGCTCGTCGAGCAGCCGCGTTCGCCAGTGCTCGGCCTGGTGCATCAACGCCGTGGCCGCGCGAGAATCGCCGCTCAGCAGGTCGAGCGCGTGCCGGATCGGCTGCGGGTCGACGTCGCGCATCAGCTTGCCGACGAACTGCAACTGGCGGCGCCGGCCCTCGCGGCTCTTGATCCGCTGCGCCATCTCGACCGCTTCGCGCAGTCGTTCGGCCAGCGGCACCGAGGCCAGGCGGTGGGGCGGCAGCGCGACCAGCTCCTCGCCGAGCGCCTGCAGCGAATGCATGTCGCGCTTGCGCTGCGATTTGCTCGGGCGCTCGGGCGCGAGATCGGCGGGGCCGCCGTCGTCGGCCGCGCGCGACGCGGAATCGCCGTCGCCGACGCCGTGCCGGCGCGAACTTGCGTGTCGGGGTGGAATGTGTATCGTCCTTGCAGGGGCTCACTGGCTTGTCTGTATCATAGCGCTCCTTTGTCCGACCACATCCGCGCACGCTGCGAAAAGGTTGCCTGACGCATGTTCGAATTCGATCCAGACAAGTTGTCCCAGATCACCGACGAGGTGCTCGCGATCGCGCGCCGCAAGGGCGCCAGCGACTGCGCGGTCGATCTGTCCGAGAACAGCGGATTGTCGGTCAATGTCCGCAAGGGTAAGGTCGAGACGATCGAGCAGACCCGCGACAAGGGTCTGGGGGTAACCATCTACCTGGGCAAGCGGCGCGGCTATGCGAGCACCAGCGACCTGTCCCAGCAGGCGCTCGAGCAGACGGTCACCGCCGCTTATGACATCGCCCGCCACACCGGCGAGGACGAATGCGCCGGCCTGCCCGATCCGGACACGCTGGCGACCGAGTTCCCCGATCTGGACCTGTACCACCCGTGGTCGATCAGCGCCGAGGAGGCGGTCCGCATCGCGACGCGGATGGAGGCGGCCGCCTTCGCCGTCAGTCCGCTGATCACGAACTCCGAGGGCGCGTCGGTCAACGTCGGCGACGGCCATTTCATGACCGCCAACTCGCTCGGCTTCAAGGGCGGCTACCCGTACAGCCGGCACTCGATCGGCTGCGCGCCTATCGCCGGCAGCGGCAACCGCATGCAGCGCGACGACTGGTATTCGTCGAACTGCTCGCCCGAGAGGCTCGCCGATCCCGAGGCGGTCGGGCGCTATGCGGCGCAGCGCGCGCTGTCGCGGCTCGATGCCCGCACGCTGTCGACCCGTAAGGTGCCGGTGCTGTTCGAGGCCCCGCTGGCCTGCGGCCTGCTCGGCCACCTGGTCCAGGCGACCAGCGGATCGGCGTTGTATCGAAAGAGCACGTTCCTCGTCGATTCGCTGGGGACGCAGGTCATGGCCCCGCACGTGGACGTCGTCGAGGATCCGGAGATTCCGGCCGAGAGCGGCAGCTCGGCGTTCGACAGCGAAGGCGTCGCGACGCGCCGCCGCCGGCTGGTTCGCGGCGGCGTGCTGCAAGGCTATTTCCTGTCGACGTATTCGGCGCGCAAGCTCGGCATGAAGACGACCGGCAACGCCGGCGGATCGCACAATCTGTTCCTGACGAGCCGCCTGACGCGCCAGCTCGACGATCTCGACGCGATGCTCAGGCGGATGGACCGCGGCCTGCTCGTGACCGACCTGATGGGGCAAGGCGTCAACTACGTGACCGGCGACTATTCGCGCGGGGCCAGCGGCTTCTGGGTCGAGAAGGGGCGGATCCAGTATCCGGTCGAGGAGATCACGATCGCCGGCAACCTGCGCGACATGTTCCGCCAGATCGCCGCCGTCGGCAGCGACGTGATCCAGCGCGGCACGAAGAACACCGGCTCGATCCTGATCGAGCAGATGGCGGTGGCCGGCGCGTGACGCGCGCACGCGCGCGGCCGGCTGCGCGGTTTCCGCGCGCAAGGAGAGCGACGTGAACAAGGCATTCGTCCGCGAGGACGACGGCGCCGACGACGACGAGTTGCCCGAGCAGGCGCCGGTGGCGCCGGGCGGCAAGAACTACATGACGCCGGCCGGCCACCAGCGGCTCAAGGACGAGCTGCTGCACCTGCTGAACGTGGCGCGGCCCGAGATCGTCCAACTGGTCTCGTGGGCCGCGTCCAACGGCGACCGGTCCGAGAACGGCGACTACCTGTACGGCAAGAAGCGCCTGCGCGAGATCGATCGGCGGATCCGTTTCCTGACCAAGCGGCTCGATACGGCCGAGGTCGTCGACGTCGCCCAGCGCGAATGGACGGACCAGGTGTTCTTCGGCGCGACGGTCACCTACCTGCGCAATGGCCAGGACGAGCACACGGTATCGATCGTCGGCATCGACGAGGCCGATTCGCTGCACGGGCTGATCAGTTGGGTGTCGCCGATGGCGCGCGCGCTGACCAAGGCCCGCGAAGGCGACGTCGTCACGCTGCGCACGCCCGCCGGCGTCGACGAGATCGAGATCCTGACCGTCGAGTACAAGCCGATCGAGCTGCCGCCGCCCGCCGTCGCCTGAACGGCGTTCAGCGCCGGATGATCCGCTTGATCTCGTGCAGCTTGCGCAGGTTGCGCATGACCTGCGCCAGGTGGACGCGGTTGCGGACCTGGACGATCAGCCGGACCGTCGCGCTGTCGTTGGCGTCGGCGTCCATCGTGATGTTCATGATGTTCGCGTCCTGCGTGGCCAGTTCGGCCGCGACCTTGGCCAACGCGCCGCGCTCGTTGCTGACCAGCAGGTCGAGCTCGCTGCGGAACAGCCCCTGGACCTCGTCGGCCCATTGCGCGTCGACCCAGCGTTCGCTGTCGCGCGTCTTGTTGCGCAACGCGGTCTTGCATTCGACGCGATGGATGACCAGGCCGTGTCCGCCGCGCAGGTGGCCGAAGACCCGGTCGCCCGGCACCGGGTTGCAGCACGACGGGTACTGGACGGCCGATCCCTCGTTGCCGTGCACGAAGATCGGCGCCGGGCGCGGCACGATCAACGCCGCCACCTGCTTCGACGAGCCTTGCAGCGCGATCGTCCGCGCGACGACCGGCGCGAGCTGCTTGCCCAGCCCGATGTCGGCGTAGATCTCCTCGACCGACTTGGCGCCGGCATCGCGCGCGCCCTTCTCGAGCAGCGCCGGATCGAGCTGCGCGGCGTCGATGCGCAGCGCCGACAGCGACTGCTCGAGCAGCCGCCGGCCGAGTTCCACCGATTCCGAATACTTCATCGTCTTCAGGAAGTGGCGGATCTCGGCGCGCGCCTTGCCGGTGCGGGCGAAGCTGAGCCAGCCGGGATTCGGCTTGGAGAGCGGGTCGGTGATGACCTCGACGACGTCGCCGTTCTGCAGCTCGGTCCGCAGCGGCGCCGGCTGCTGGTTGACGTTGGCGCTGACCGTCTGGTCGCCGACGTCGGTGTGCACGCTGTACGCGAAGTCGATGATCGTCGCGCCGCGCGGCAGCGCGCGGATCTGCCCCTTCGGCGTGAACACGTAGACCGAGTCCGGGAACAGGTCGACCTTGACGTTCTCGATGAACTCGAGCGAGTCGCCGGTCTGGCTCTGGATGTCGAGCAGCGACTGCAGCCACTGGTGCGTGCGCTTCTGCAGGTCGGTGAAGCTCTCTTTCTCGGCCTTGTACAGCCAGTGCGCGGCGACGCCGGATTCGGCGACGCGCTGCATCTCGCGCGTGCGGATCTGGAACTCGATCGGCGTGCCGAACGGGCCGAGCAGCGTCGTGTGCAGCGACTGGTAGCCGTTGGCCTTGGGGATCGCGATGTAGTCCTTGAAGCGCCCGGGCACCGGCTTGAACGTGCCGTGCAGCGCGCCCAGCGCCAGGTAGCAGCTCGAGACGTCCTTGACGATCACGCGAAAGCCGTAGACGTCGAGCACTTCGGAGAACGACAGGCGCTTGTCCGCCATCTTCCGGTAGATGCCGTACAGCGACTTCTCGCGGCCGAACACCTCGGCCGTGACGCCGGCCTCGGGCAGGTTCTTCTGCACGGCTTCGAGGATGCGGCTGAGCACCTCGCGGCGATTGCCGCGCGCCGCCCGCACCGCGCGCTTGAGCGTTCGGTAGCGGAACGGATAGCGATAGCGGAACGACAGGTCGGCCAGCTCGAGGTACAGCGTGCGCAGGCCCAGCCGGGCGGCGATCGGCGCGTAGATCTCGAGCGTCTCGATCGCGACGCGCACCTGCTTGTTCCGGTCGACGCAGTCGAGCGTCAGCATGTTGTGCAGCCGGTCGGCGAGCTTGATCAGGATCACGCGCACGTCGCGCGCCATCGCCAGCAGCATCTTGCGGAAGCTTTCGGCGTTGGCGATCTCGCGGCTAGCGAACTCGATCTTGTCCAGCTTGGACAGGCCGTCGACGAGCTCGGCCACCTGCAGGCCGAAGCGCTCGGCAAGCTCCTGCTTACTGACGCCGGTGTCCTCGATGACGTCGTGCAGCAGCGCGGCCATCAGCGCCTCGGCGTCGAGCTTCCAGCGCGCGCAGGTCTCGGCGACCGCGATCGGATGCGAGATGTAGGGCTCGCCGCTCTGGCGGAACTGCCCGAGGTGGGCCGCATCGCTGACCCGGTAGGCCTCGCGGATCTTCTGCAGGTCTTCTTCGGGCAGGTAAGTCCCGGCCAGGCGCGTCAACTCGGCCAGCGAAGCGACCTGGCGGACGGCCGGCGTCGAGGCCGCGCGGTGCCCCGCGGGAGCGATCGGTGCTTCGGACGCGGGGGCCGGCGCTACGAGTGTCGTACCGTGGTCGGACCCTCGGTCCGCCGAGGGCTTGATCGATCGTGCCGCGCCAGTCGCCTGGGAGGAGTGCGTGCGCGCATGGCCGGTCGGATGGAAGTCGTCGGGCAAGATGTCAAATGATCGAGTGGTACCTGACATCCTGCAACGACCTCGTTAACAAATCAACTGGGAACGCGTCGAAGCATCTCGGTGCCGATCTTGGACGCGGCGATCTCGCGCAGCGCCGTCACGGTCGGCTTGTCCTTGCTGTCGATCTTGGGCGTATGGCCCTGGGCCAGCATCCGGGCGCGGTACGTGGCGGCCAGCGTCAGCTCGAAGCGGTTGGGGATCTGTTTGAGGCAGTCTTCAACGGTGATACGGGCCATCGGACATCCTTGATCGGTTGGAGGAGGGGCCGGCTGCGATGCGCTGCCGCCGGCGGATCGGCGCGCCGCGCTCAGGCGCCGAGCTGGCGGAACAGCAGCGGGTGCCGCGACCGCTGCTGGGCGAAGCGCAGCGCCGCCGCATCGACGATCGCCAGCATCTGCATGCAGGCGGCGTCAAAGTCTTGATTAATAATAACATATTGAAACTTGACGGCCTGCTGCAACTCGCTGGCCGCCGCCGCGACCCGGCGTTCGATGACGTCGGGCGCGTCCTGGCCCCGGCCGATCAAGCGCTCGCGCAAGGCCTCGATCGACGGCGGCGCGATGAAGATCCCGACCGCGTCCCGGAACAGGCGCTGCACCTGCACCGCGCCTTGGCAATCGATCTCGAGCAGGATGTCGGCGCCCGCCCGCGTGCGTTCCTCGATCCAGCGGCGCGAGGTCGCGTACAGGTTGCCGTGGACCTCGGCCCACTCGAGGAACTCGCCGGCCGCGCGGCGCCGGTCGAACTCGGCGGCGGACACGAACCGGTAGTCGCGGCCATCGACCTCGCCGGGCCGCGGCGCGCGCGTGGTGTAGGAGATCGACAGCTCGATGGCCGGACGGCGATCGAGCAGCGCGTGGACCAGCGAGGTCTTGCCGGCTCCGGAGGGGGCGGCGACGACGAACAGGCTGCCGGCGGGATGGGACGGGGGTGCGGACACGGCGAACGATCGGAAAACCAGGAGATGCGCGGCCGGTCCGGACACCGTCATCAGCGGACGGGCGTCACGCGCCGGCTGCCGGACACCGCATCGTCGGCATTCTATCAATAGCGCGGGGCGCGGCGGCCGCTTTCCGGTCGGACGCCATCGTCCGTCCGCCCGGTCAGCAACGGTTGCAGCCGGGTGGCGGTGTCGCGCAGGAACTGCCAGACCGCCTGCATGCGCGGCAGGTGCTTGACCTCGACCGGCATCGACATCCAGAACGTGCGGGTCAGGTTCGCCGACTCGGGCAGCAGCGGCTTCAGGCGCGGGTCGCGATCGGCGAGAAAGGCCGGCAGCACGCCGATGCCGGTGCCCGAGGCGATCGCCTGCTGTTGCGCCAGCACGCTGGTGCTGCGCAGGCTGAAACGGCGCGGTCGACCGAGCTCGTTCAGGCTTTGCAGCTCCTTGCTGAACAGCAGGTCGTCGACGTAGCCGACGAACGGATGGGTCGGCAGATCGTCGCGGCGGATCGGTCCCGGCAGGCGCGCCAGGTACTCGGCCGATGCGTACAGCCGCAGCGTGTAGTCGGTCAGCCGCGCGACGATGAACGGTCCGCGGGACGGGCGCTCCAGCGCGATGACGATGTCTGCTTCGCGGCGCGACAGGTTGACCAGCCGCGGCAGCGCCAGCAGATCGATCGCCAGGTGCGGATGGCCGGCGGCGAAGCGGGCCAGCTCGGGCGCCAGCACCGCGACGCCGAAGCCTTCGGTCGCGCCGATCCGCACCGGCCCCGACAGCCCCGCGTCGGCCGCTGGCGTCGCGCGGTCGATCGCCAGCCACGCGCTTTCCATCGATTCGGCATGCGGCAGCAGCCGGCGCCCGGCCTCGGTCAACTCGAAGCCGGCCGGTTCCCGCGTGAACAGCGGCGTGCCGATCGCCTTCTCGAGCGTCCGCAGGCGCCGCGACACCGTCGTATGGTCGACGTCCAGCCGCCGCGCCGCATTGACCAGCTTGCCGCTGCGCGACAACTCGAGGAAGAAGCGCAGGTTGTCCCAGTCCATCGTCGTTCGTCTCGTTCGCCTCGTTCGTGCGGCTCGGTCGGTCCCCAGGGGCGTGGCGCCGTGCCGCGCGGCTCGGCCCCGCATCGAGGAGCGCCGTAGCGGCGTGCATTTTTGCAAGGCAAGCCGCGCAATTTTATGGCTTGAATAGAGAATTTTGCACAGCTAACATCGATCTGGACCGGATGCCCGGACATTCCGACTTCCAAGGAGACATCGCATGGCTGCCAATCCCATCGCCTCGACCGAGGTACCCACCGTCAAGCTGCTGATCGGCGGCGAGTTCGTCGAATCCCGCTCGCGGCAATGGCGCGACATCGTCAACCCGGCCACGCAGCAGGTGCTGGCGCGCGTGCCGTTCGCGACGGCCGACGAGATCGACGCGGCCGTCGCCAGCGCCCGCGAGGCGTTCAAGACCTGGCGCAAGACGGCGATCGGCACGCGCGCGCGGATCTTCCTCAAGTACCAGCAACTGATCCGCGACAACATGAAGGAGCTGGCGGCGATCCTGACCGCCGAGCAGGGCAAGACGCTGCCCGACGCCGAGGGCGACGTGTTCCGCGGCCTGGAGGTCGTCGAGCACGCGGCCAACATCGGCACGCTGCAACTCGGCGAGCTCGCGAACAACGTCGCCGGCGGCGTCGACACCTACACGGTGCTGCAGCCGCTGGGCGTGTGCGCGGGCATCACGCCGTTCAACTTCCCGGCGATGATCCCGCTGTGGATGTTCCCGATGGCGATCGCTTGCGGCAACACCTTCGTGCTCAAGCCGTCCGAGCAGGATCCGATGGTGACGATGCGGCTGGTCGAGCTGGCGCTCGAGGCCGGCATCCCGCCCGGCGTGCTGAACGTCGTGCACGGCGGCGAGGACGCGGTCAACGCGATCTGCGACCACCCCGACATCAAGGCGATCTCGTTCGTCGGCTCGACGCGGGTCGGCACGCACGTCTACCAGCGCGCGTCGCTGAACGGCAAGCGCGTGCAATGCATGATGGGCGCGAAGAACCACGCGATCGTGCTGCCCGACGCGAACCGCGAGCAGACGCTGAACGCGCTGGTCGGCGCCGCGTTCGGCGCGGCCGGCCAACGCTGCATGGCGGTATCGGTCGCCGTGCTGGTCGGCGACGCGCAGCAATGGATCCCGGACCTGGTCGCCAAGGCCCGCACGCTGAAGGTCAGCGCCGGCGTCGAGGACGGCACCGACGTCGGGCCGCTGGTGTCCTGCGCCGCGCGCGAGCGCGTCGTCGGCCTGATCGAGCGGGGCGTGGCCGAGGGCGCGCGGCTCGAGCTGGACGGCCGCCGGCCGACGGTGCCGGGTTACGACCAGGGCAATTTCGTCGGTCCGACGATCTTCTCGGGCGTCAAGCCCGAGATGGCGATCTACCACCAGGAGATCTTCGGGCCGGTGCTGTGCGTGATGGGCGCCGCGACGTTGGACGAGGCGATCGAGATCATCAACGCCAACCCGAACGGCAACGGCACCGCGTTGTTCACGCAGTCGGGCGCGGCGGCGCGCAAGTTCCAGGAAGACATCGATGTCGGCCAGGTCGGCATCAACGTGCCGATTCCGGTGCCGGTGCCGCTGTTCTCGTTCACCGGCTCGCGCGCGTCCAAGCTCGGCGACCTCGGTCCTTATGGCAAGCAGGTCGTGCTGTTCTACACGCAGACCAAGACGATCACCGAGCGCTGGTTCGAGGACGGGGTCAGCGCCGGCGGCGTCAACACGACGATCTCGCTGAAGTAAGGCGGGCCCGCCCATGGATTTCGAGCTGTCGCCCGAGCAGCGGGCCTTCCAGCAGACCGCGCGCGAGTTCGCGCTCGGTGAGCTCGCGCCGCACGCGGCCGAATGGGATGCGCGCGGCATCTTCCCGGTCGAGACGATCCGCAAGGCCGGCGACCTCGGCTTTTGCGGCTTGTACGCGGCCGAGGACGTCGGCGGACTGGGGCTGACCCGGCTCGACGCGGCGATCGTGTTCGAGGAGATGGCCGCGGTCGATCCGTCGACGACCGCGTACATCACGATCCACAACATGGCGACGTGGATGCTGACGCAATGGGCGCGGCCCGCGGTGCGCGAAGCTTTCGGGCCGGACCTGACCAGCGGACGCAAGCTGGCCTCGTACTGCCTGACCGAACCGGGCGCCGGGTCCGATGCCGCCTCGCTGAAGACCTCGGCGAGGCGCGAGGACGATTCACCCGGCGGCCCGGTCTACGTGCTCGATGGCACCAAGGCGTTCATCTCCGGGGCCGGCTCGACCGACGTGCTGGTCGTGATGGCGCGCACCGGCGCCGACGGGGCCGGCGGCATCTCGGCGCTGGTCGTGCCCGCCGATTCGCCGGGCATCACTTATGGCCGCAAGGAAGAGAAGATGGGCTGGAACAGCCAGCCGACCCGTCAGATCAACTTCGACAACGTCCGCGTGCCGGTCGGCAACCTGCTCGGCGAAGAAGGCGACGGCTTCAAGATCGCGATGCGGGGACTGGACGGCGGTCGCATCAACATCGCGACCTGCTCGGTCGGCGCCGCGCAGGGCGCGCTCGACGCGGCGACCCGCTACATGAACGAGCGCCGCCAGTTCCAGCAGCGGCTCGCCGATTTCCAGGCGCTGCAGTTCAAGCTGGCCGACATGCAGATCGAGCTGGTGTCGGCGCGGCACATGGTGCGGCTGGCGGCCAGCAAGCTCGACGCGAAGGCCGCCGACGCCAGCATCTATTGCGCGATGGCCAAGCGGCACGCGACCGACGTCGGCTTCGCGGTCTGCAACGACGCGCTGCAGCTTCATGGCGGCTACGGCTATATCCGCGAGTATCCGATCGAACGGCTGGTGCGCGACACGCGCGTGCACCAGATCCTCGAGGGCACCAACGAGATCATGCGGATGATCGTCGCGCGCTACCTGCTCAGCGGCAAGGCGGGAGACAGCCTGCGTTGAGCGCTCGGCGCGGCGTCCGGCCGCGGCGGTCGATTTCGATTCGAATGAGGGAGACGAGTGAATGACGGTGGTCGTGTTCGAGGAACGGGAAGCCGGCGACGGCAAGCGCGTCGGCGTCGCGACGCTCAATAGCGAGAAGACGCTGAACGCGTTGTCGGGCGAGATGGTCGATCTGCTGGCGCCGCGGCTGCGCGGCTGGGCGGCCGACGCTTCGATCGCGATCGTCGTGCTGCAGGGGGCCGGCGACAAGGCGTTCTGTGCCGGCGGCGATCTGCACGGCCTTTACCGATCGATCCTCGCTTACCGCGAAAGCGGCGCCGACGACATCGGCGCCAACGCGTACGCGACGCGCTTCTTCGCCGACGAGTACCGGCTCGACTACGAGATCCATCATTACCCCAAGCCGATCCTGTGCTGGGGCCACGGCATCGTGATGGGCGGCGGCATCGGCCTGATGTCGGGCGCCAGCCATCGCGTCGTCACCGAAGCGTCCCGGCTGGCGATGCCCGAGATTTCGGTCGGGCTGTATCCGGACGTCGGCGGAAGCTGGCAGCTCGGTCGCGCGCCGGGCCGCACCGGCCTGTTCCTGGCGCTGACCGGCGCGCAGATCCGGGCCGCCGATGCGATCTTCGCCGGGCTGGCCGACCTGCACATCCGCCAGGCCGACAAGCCGGCGGTGATGGCCGCGCTGCTCGAGCAGACCTGGGCCGACGAGGCGGCCGCCAACCGGCAGTCGCTGGGGCGGCTGCTGGCGCGCTTCGCCAGCCCCGCCGATCCGCGGATCGGCTCGCTGCGCGAGCACTTCGACCTGATCGGTTCGGTTTGCCGCCATCCGACGCTCGCCGAGATCGTTCCCGACATCCTCGCGCTGGCCGAAAGCCATCGTGACGATCCCTGGCTGGCACGCGCGGCGGCGACGCTGGCGGCCGGATCGCCGGGCAGCGCGCGCCTGGCTTATGAACTGCAGCGGCGCACGCGCAGGCTGTCGCTGGCCGAGGTGTTTCGCATCGAGCTGGTCGTGTCGCTGCACTGCGCCGCGCACGGCGATTTCGGCGAAGGAATCCGCGCGCTGCTGATCGACAAGGACAGCCGGCCGGTCTGGAGGCCGGCGCGGCTGGACGAGGCGAACAAGGCCTGGGCGGAGCGTTTTTTCGTCAGCCCGTGGGCGCCGGCCGAGCATCCGCTGGTCGATCTCGGGCATTGATCGGCGGGTCGCCGCCACCATTCCTAATTGCAGATCCCCTAATCGAGCGGAACCCTCATCATGAGTCAAATCGCATTCATCGGGCTGGGCAACATGGGCGCACCGATGGCCCAAAACCTGATCAAGGCAGGCCATTCGCTGGTGGTGTTCGACCTGTCCAAGGCGGCGATCGACACCGCCGTCGCGGCCGGCGCCAAGGCCGCCGAATCGGCGGCAGCCGCGGTGGCCGGCGCCGAGGTCGTCGTCTCGATGCTGCCGGCCAGCCAGCACGTCGAGTCGCTGTACCTGGGCGATGACGGGCTGATCGCGCGGATCGAGCCGGGTACGCTGATCGTCGACTGCAGCACGATCTCGCCGGCGTCGGCGCGCAAGGTCGCCGAAGCGGCGAAAGCACGAGGCCTGCCGATGATCGACGCGCCGGTCTCGGGCGGCGTCGGCGGCGCCGTCGCCGGCACGCTGACCTTCATCGTCGGCGGCGCGCAGGAGGATTTCGAGCGAGCCCGCCCGGTGCTCGGCCAGATGGGCAAGAACATCTTCCACGCCGGCGGCAGCGGCGCCGGCCAGACCGCCAAGATCTGCAACAACATGCTGCTCGGCATCCTGATGGCCGGTACCTCGGAGGCGCTGGCGCTGGGCGTGGCCAACGGCCTCGATCCGGCCGTGCTGTCGGACATCATCAGCAAGAGTTCGGGACGCAACTGGGCGACCGAACTGTACAACCCTTACCCCGGTGTGATGCCGAACGTACCGGCGTCCAACCAGTACGCGGGCGGGTTTGGCGTTGATCTGATGCTCAAGGACCTGGGCCTGGCGGCCGAGGCGGCGATGGCCACGCGCTCGTCGATTCCGCTCGGCGAGATGGCGCGCAACCTGTATTCGATGCACAGTCAGGGCGGTGCCGGTGGGCTGGATTTCTCGAGCATCATCCGGTTGCTGCAGAAGCGCTGATGCTTCACCGGACGCCCCGATCCTGATCGACAGGATCTGAGCCGGGTGGAGTTGACTTGCGACGTCGCCGAGCTGGCCCTGACATCCAAGCGGCGTCGCGACGACGATCAGCTTCGATAGATCGATCTGCGCGGCCGTGAGCGGCGCGATCGTCTGCCCGGATGGCCTTGGCCATCTGGCGGATTGAAAGCGCGCTGCCTGGCGGGTTCAATGCCCTGACCATGAATGCGCCCGCTTCCGACCGTCCGGCAGGCTCCTGGCCCATGGCCGGGATCATCAGCCACGATCAGAACTTCAAGAACCTGATCCTGGACTACCCGCGCCAGGCGCTGGCCTTCTTCGCGCCGCAGGAGGCCCAGGGCATCGACGCGTCGGTGGTCATTACGCCACTCCGCCAAGAGCAGTTGAAGAATCGCCTGGGCGACCGCTTCCACGAACTGGACGTGCCGCTGCTGGTGCAGTGGCCTGACGGGACGCGCGAGGCACTGCTGTTCGTGCTGGAAGAAGAGAGCGATCCGGCGCGCTTCTCCATCCATCGCCTGGTTGTCTACAGCGCCACGCTGGCCGAGCTGTACCGGACGACACGGGTGGTACCGGTAGTCATCTTCCTGCGCGGCCGGGGCATTCCCCGCTCGCTGACGCTCGGCAGCGAGCACCACGCCTACCTGCGCTTCGACTATCTGGCCTGCGTGCTGGCCGATATGCCTGCCGAACGCTGGATGGACAGCGACAACCTCGTCGCCCGCCTGAACCTGCCGAACATGCGCTGGCCGCGCGAGCGTCGGATCGAGCTCTATGCCCAGGCCATCAGAGGTTTGCTGAGTCTGGAGCCGGACATCGAGAAGCGCCTCAAATACGTGGACTTCGTCGACATCTACAGTGGCCTTGACGATAATGAGCGACGGCTGTACGCCGAGCGCTATCCGCAGGAGAACCGGAACATGGCAGGATTGAGGGAACGATGGACGCGGGAGGCCGGGGTTGCAATTCTCTCCCGCCAGCTCGAACGCCGCTTCGGCCCGCTCGATTCATCGGTGACCGAGCGGTTGCGAGAGGCCAGCGTGTCCGAACTTGAACGCTGGGTCGACAACATCCTCGACGCTCGTACGCTGGACGAGGTATTCCGTACGCGCTGATTCCAGCGTGCGGTGCTCTGACGGGGGCCTCTCGAAGCCCCCGTCATCCGCCACGCACCGCGACGATCAGCTACCCGGCGTCCACATCGCGCACTGGTGCTCGGCACCGAACGTCGTCGTCGGCGCGATCGCGCCCGGCGCCAGCGTCAGGTACGTGTCGTTGGCGCGCGTGTACGCCGGCCAGTTCGGATTGCCGCTGACGTTCGGATCGCCGCGCTTGGCGAACTGCGCCCAGTACGCGACCATCTTGTTCGACAGATCGGTCTGCGCGGCCGTGAACGGCGCGCCGTGGTAGATCGTCTGCTGCCTGGGCCATACGTACTGGATCTCGGCCGCGTGATAGGCGCCGAAGCCGTTGACGCGAGGCGGCAGGTTGAAGACCATCGGCGCGTTCGCATCGGCGAACTCGTAGCTGTAGACGGGCACGCCGTGGCCGGAGGCCAGTTGCGCGACCTTGCGCCCGTTGCACGAGAACACCGCGTCGGTCAGCAGGCTGTCCAGCGACCAGGCAGGCGTGATCGTGACCGGGTACGAGGCCAGCAGCAGGCCGGAGAATCCGGCCGGAAAGCCCGCCGCCGCGCCGAACTGCGTCTCGACGGCCGCCTGGTATTCGGTGGCGTTGATCTCGCGGCCCAGCACGGTGTCGGTCACGTAGGCGGACAACAGGCTGTATTCGTGCTGGTTGCTGCCCTGGACGATCGGCACCTTGTTGAAGCTGCCGCTCGTGTAAGCCTGCTCGAAGGTGGCCGTGAACGTCTTGCCGTCGACGGTCGGCAAGGTCGTGCCGCCGATCTGGATCTTCGTCGAGTTGGCGATGATCGCCGAGACCGGCGCGTTGCGCAGGCAGGCCAGGCTCTGGTCGTCGCAGCCGACGCCGGCACCGAACGACTGGCCCAGCGCCTCGGCCTGCGCGAGCGTGGGCAGCGTCAGCGTATAGGCGCCGCTTTGCACGATGGCCTTATGGAACAGCCCCGTGGCCAGCGGCGACACGATCTGCGAATGCGTCGACAGGCCGCCGGCGGATTCGCCGAACACCGTCACGTTGCCCGGATCGCCGCCGAACGCCGCGATGTTGGTCTTGACCCACCGAAGCGCCGCCTGCTGGTCGAGGATGCCGTAGTTGCCCGACGCGCCGCCCTGTTCGGCCGACAGGGCCGGATGCGACAGAAAACCCAGCGGACCCATCCGGTAGTTGATCGTCACGACCACGACGCCCTGGCTGATCAGCGCCGTCGGGTCGTAGTCATTGCTGCGCCCGGTCAGCAACGCTCCCCCGTGGATCCAGAACATCACCGGGTACGGGCCTTGCCCGGCCTTCGGTACGTAGACGTTCAGGTACAGGCAGTCCTCGGACGCGCTGACCGCGCCGAACGCGCTGGCTGGCTGCGCGCAATGCGGTCCGTATTGGGTCGCGTCGCGCTTGCCCGCCCAGGCCGCTGCCGCCTGCGGCGCCTGCCAGCGCAACGTGCCCGTGGGTGGCGCGGCATAAGGGATGCCCAGGTACTGCCGGTACTCAGGCGTGTCGCTGCCTGACACCGTTCCCTTGTCGGTGGCGACGGTCAGCGGATCATCATGATGATCCGAACCGCAGGCGGACAGGGCGGTGGCGGTGACGGCGAGCAGGCTCAGCGGGCGCAGGGCGAGTCGGCCCGTTGCGGGTAAGGGCATTGAGAGTCTCCTGATTGTGATGCTTCCGTGAATCCTCGATCGGATCCGTCGGCGTCCTCCGTCACGCAGCGGCATGACGGGGCGTCGGCGGCCGCCCATTGTCGCGAAATCCGCCGGGATCGCCAACGCGATCGGTGGATCGGACCCGTTCCCTGCCTGCCCGGCCGAGGTCAACGGCCCGCGAATTCGACGATCGCCTGCACGACGGGCGCGCCGTCGCCGCACCACCAGAAGTGATCCACGCCTTCGAGTGGGCGCCAGACGGCCCCCGGAATGCTCCGCGCCAGATGCTCGCCGGCTTCGAACCGGACCGCGCGATCCCCGCGTCGGTGCATGACCAGCGTCGGCACGCCGATGCGCCGCAGCTCCGCGCGCAGATCGGCGTCGCGCAGGCCGCCGAGAATCGTCTCGAGCGCGCCCGGCGAGGCGGCGTGCCGCACCAGCCGTGCCCACCAGGCGCGCAGCGCCGGATCGTCCTTTTCGCTCGGCGCGAAGGTCTCCAGGCCGACCGGACCGCCCCAGGCCGCGACCAGGCGTTTGCGCCAGACCTCGAACGACGCCGCGGGCAAGGCCCACGGGTAGTCGGCCGCGGCCGAGCCGCGGGCAAGCGATCCGAACAGGCACAGGCCCTGCACGCGGCGCGGATCGTCGATGGCCAGGCGCATCGCGCCGAGCCCGCCCTCGGATGAGCCGAACACCCAGGCGCTGGGCACGCCGGCATGGTCGAGGATCACGCTGATGTCGGCGGCCATCGCCGCCGGCGTGCTGGTCGCGCCGAGGCGCTCGGACAGGCCCACGCCGCGGCGATCGAAGACGATCACCCGGAAGCGTTCGGCCAAGGCCGCGAGCCCGGTGCGGACCGCCGGATTCTCCAGCGAGATCTCGATGTGGCAGACGAATCCGGGGGCGATGACCAACGTGCGCTCGCCCGACCCGAGCATCGCGTAGGCGACGGTGCCCAGCTCTCCTTCGGCGAAACGCACGCCCGGCCGTTCGACGCGCGGGGACGACGGGCGCCTGAGATCCTCGATCATCCGCAGATAAGCCTGCTCGGTAAGGGGCCCGGGCTTGATGCCGAATTCGGCGCGCAGGACTTCCGCGCAGCGGGTGAACGCCGCTTCGATGCCCGCGCCGTCGCCCTGCAGCGCGTGCAACTGCATCAGCAGCACGTAGCTCGGTTCACGATAAGCGTCCAACGCCAGCAATTGGTCGGCGAGCTCCAGCGCCGACGCGAACTCGCCTCGCTGCGCCAAGGCGTCGATTACGCGCTCGAGCAGGCGCGCGAGCAGGTGCTCGTGCTCGATCGACGTGGCCTTCAGCCAGTCGTCGAAGGTCTCGGACTCGAAGGCGATGCCTTGCATCAGCGGCCGGCGCGCGTGTTCGATCCATCGGCGAGCCTGCGTCAGGCTGCCGTCATCGAGCGATCGGGCCGAGACCGCGCCGCGGGCGAATCGCGTGAACCGCAGCGCATCGGTCTCGATCGCCTGTTGCGCGAGCGCGAGGCAATCGTCGTCGGCCAGCAGGACCTTGCCGCCGAGCATGCCATCGAGCGTGTAGACGAGCCTGCGCAGACGCGTGCGCGCCTGCGTCTCGTCGGCGTCGGGCCACAGCAGCGTCGCCAGGTGGGATCGGGGCACGGGCCCCGCGTTGAACGCGAGATAGCCGAGGAGGGCGGCGGCGCGTTTCAGCGCGATCCGCTCCCGGCGCTCGCGCGTGACGACGGCGGGCACGCCGAAAACCTGCAGTTCCAACGGAGGCGATTCCAACCGAGGCGATGCTTGAGGTGATGACATGGGGGCACCTGCGGCGGGTGGAGACGATCGGCGGGCCATGCCGACGGAGCGCCGGACCGATGCCGAAGCGACGTTCAAGGGACGCTCGCTCTCTATCGTTGGAAGCGTCCCGGATTCGTACGAGGAGTTTTCAATGCGCGCGTTCCCATCGCTGCTCTACGGCGTCTGCGCTTATGCGGCGAGCCAGCTCGCCCTGCTGTATTTCGTCGGCTTCAGCGGCAATCTGTTCGTCCCCAGGTCGGTCGACGTCGGTCCCGGCGCCCCTTGGCCGCAGGCCGTCGGCATCGATCTGCTGCTGCTGGCGCTGTTCGGCATCCAGCACAGCGTGATGGCCCGGCAGGGCTTCAAACGTTGGTGGACCCGCGTCGTGCCGCCCGCGTTGGAACGCAGCACCTTCGGGCTGGCCACCAGCGGCGTGCTCGCGCTGATGTTCGTGTTCTGGGTGCCGATCACCGCGCCGGTCGTGTGGCGGGTCGAGCAGGGCGCTGGCGTGGCGCTGCTGTGGAGCCTGTACGGGGTCGGCTGGTCGCTGGCGCTGGTCAGCACTTTCCTTATCGATCACTACGAATTGTTCGGGCTGCGACAGGTGCTTGCCCGCCTGAAGCATCGTGACCTGCCCGAAGCCCGGTTCAGGACGCCGGGGCTCTACCGCTGCGTACGGCATCCGCTGTACGCGGGCCTGATGCTGACGTTCTGGTCGGTGCCGGTCATGACGGCCGGGCGGCTGCTGTTCGCGCTGGGCTTCAGCGCTTATATCCTGATCGGCATCGCGTTCGAGGAACGCGATCTCCTGCGGCAGTTCGGCGAGCGCTATCGCGCGTATCGCGAACGGGTCGGCATGCTGGTGCCGAGGCCGGGATCGTCGGTGCGGACGGCGGACGAGGAGCTTCCAAGGGCTGACCGCTGAACATATGACTTCCACTTATGCTGGCGTGCGTTCAGTCCGCCTGGCCGATCAGGCAGCGGAACGTCGCCGGGATCATGTAGCTGCCGTCATCTCGTACGAACGGCGCCAGCGCTCGCGCATGGGCGTCGTTGACCGCGCTTTCGCCGGATCGGGCGATCGCCCGCGCCGCGACGCCGGAGGAGATCAGCCCTCTCAGTGCGATCGAAAGGTTTTCGTATTGCCACGCGGACGCGACGTCGAAGATCTCCAGCGGCTGGAGGCCGGCTTCGGCCATGAAGGCGCGCAGCGCCGATTCGCCGGACAGCGCGAACGGGCCGGGCGCGCCGGGCGGCGGCGGAGG
>JASGFT010000059.1:0-26223 GCA_047605425.1 Burkholderiaceae bacterium
GAAATTCTTCTTCATCCAGCCAACTTTAATGGTGCCTGTCGTCGATGCCGCCGCGTCCCACGTAGCACCAACCAGCAATCGCATTTCGTGGTTATCGAGCGAAGACTCCGACGTATAGTTAAGATCTCGGTACTGAACCTCAGAAAGAAGTCTGGTTTTAGGTGAGACTCGGTAATAGAATCTCCCTCCTACCGTGGCTGTCGCCAAATCATAATCAATCGTTCTATCTCGATTATTATTATATTTTTTATCGGTATAACCAAGAAAACCTTCTATTCGCCCTGGCGCCGACTTGGCCCCGTAACCGAATGTTCCGTCAAAGCCTCCTGCATGCCATTTGTCCGGTGTATCGGAGTAAGCTCTCGCAATCAGCCCGCGCGGGTCGGATTTATCCAGATAGTAGGCTTTAGCATTCAGATCCGAGCGAGCCGTAAATTGATTATTCGTCTCGGCGATGAACTCATGTTCGTTGAAGTTATCGCTCGACGCGCTTGTGTACCGTCCGAAGTTGCCGTTGTAGGTAAGGCTGTGCCGACTCGCGCCCCGCCGAACCTCGGCTACGATCCGCGGCGTCAACACCCAGAACGAGCTGCTGACCTTGTCGACGTTGCTGCCTACCAGGTTCGAGTTGTGACCGAACGCCAACCCGAGGAACGGATAGAGATTGATCGGCTCGAACTTGAGTGCGTTGCGCCGATTCGGCAGCGCGGCGTTGTCCGACGCGTTCGGATTGGGCTGTGGCACCGAGGCACTGTAAGGAATCACCAGCGCCCCGATCGTCGACGATCCCGGCTGTTCTTGCGTCGCGCTGGAGGCTGGCGTCGTCGGCGCCGTTCCAGGCTGTCCTGGTTGGCCCGTCGCCTGTGCCCATGCCCATACGGCGGGCACGATCAATGCGGCGGCAACGGCGGCCCTGAGGATTGATGGACACGGAACGAGGGCGTCGGCGGTCTGGAAGCGGCCAGCATTGCTTTGAGCGACTCGATTCATGGGTCGTTTCTCTCTGTCTCGAATTCGTTGATTGACGATGATCTATCGGGACGCCCCTGCGGAACCGGATGGCTGCACGGAAGCAATGACCGGGCCTGGGGTCGATCTGGATTGGCGGGAGCGGCGGCGCGACGTTTGCCGCCGCCGAGCTTTCATTTGCAGTTGGCGCGACTCGGCTCGAACGATGATCGCGGCGAAGAACCCCAGGCCAACGAACGGCAGGACGTAGGCCGCATTACGCGACACGACCCACGACAGCAGTGCGAAAGCCACCAGCGGCAGCGCGGCGCCGTACCGACGCGGCGAAGCGCGCCAGCCCTTCAATAGCTTGCGAATCACCACCCCCCAGACGACCAGGAACGCGATGAAGGGCGCGACGCCAGCCTGCGCCCAGATGTCCAGCGCATTGTGGATGTACAAGCCCGATCGCCCCATCCGCTCGAGCTCGAACGCCCATTCACCGATGAACGGATGCTCGCTGATCGCGTTCCAGCCTTGTTCGAGGATCTCTTCGCGCCCTTCGACGGATTTGTCCGTGGTGGGATCGTCGACCAGCGCCTCGAAGCGAGAGCCCTCGGCCACATCCGATACTGGCTGCATTGCCACGATCGCGCCACCGGCCAGCAGCGCGACGATCAGGCCGACGCGCCACCAACCGCGCGCGCTCAGCACCAGCGCTAGCAACAGGCAGAACGCCCCGAGAAAAGCCGCGCTGCGCGACGGATTGACGAACAGCACGACGATCGACAACGCGACGAATCCGACGGCCAGCACCATCGATCGGCGCGAGATCCGGCGCGAGCGTAATCGCCACAGAGCCATCAACGCCAGCGCGCTCAGCGCGAACGAGTCGCCGATCTGCTGATAATCATAGACATCCCCTTCGACCCGCATCCGGTAGATCAGGTCGGCTGACGTCAGCACGTCCCAATGCGTGAACACGTATAGCGCGACGATCGCATAGGCGACGATCAAACCCGCGGGTATGGCCCAGCGCCGCTCAGCCCCGAGCGCTCCGCCGGCCAGGAAGTAGAACGCCCCGACGCCCAGGACCATCGTGTTCGTCGACAACAGCGCCCAGCGCTCGGCCGTTTTCACGCCGGTCAACGCGTAGCTCAAGTACGTGCCGACTATGTACAAGGCCAGGTAAGCGATGATCGCGATCAGCAGCGACCGGTCCACGCGCAGCCACGGCCGCGTAAGCGCCGCGCATACGACGAGCGCCGCCACACCGATACCCGAGAAGACGATCGGCGCCACCTGCGGAGCCAAGTTCCACAACACCGGCATGCCGCCCAGTACGTAGGCGATGCAGGCGGCGAGCAGCAACTCGCGAAACTGCGCGATGAAGCTGAACCCCCGCGGCGCTCGCAGTCGTGACGAACGGCGGCGGCGGCCGAGAACGCCACCCGTGTGAGGGCGCGACGCACTTGAGAGCGACCGCCTCGATTGGCGGCGAGACGATCGAACGGCATGCATCGCCAATGACCCTATGAAAGGCAAGGACGGGTGGCGCCCCCGTCGGAGATTCAGGTTTCTTCGTGCCGAGCCTGCGCGGGTGACGCTTCGACCGGAGCCTTGGCGGACGCCGGCGAATCGGTACGGCGCGTCAGCAGAGTGCGCAGCGTGAACTCGAAGCGCCTGAGGATCGCCTGCTGCGACAGCTTCTGGACGGCCTCGACGCGGGCTTGCCGACCCAGCCTTTCCCTTAGCGCCCGGTCGTCGGCCAGGCACGTCAATGCCCGCTTGAACGCCTCGTGATCATCGGGTTCGACGACCCGCCCGCACGAGCCCACGGCTCGCGCCAGCGTCGAGCCGGCCGGCGCGGTGGCGACGATGGGCCTGCCGCTGGCCAGCATGCCGGTGAGCTTGGACGGCAGCACCACATCGCTGACGTCGGCGCGCTGGGGCAGCAGATGAATGTCGGCGACGCCCAGCAACTCGTTCAAGGATTCGAGCGGTTGCAACTTGAGAAAGCGCACGTTCGCCAAGCCCGCGCACTCGCGTTCCATCGTTTCGCGATAAGCGCCGTCGCCGCAGAACACGAATACGATCGACGGATCATCCTTGAACGCGATCGCCGCATTGGACAGCATGTGCAGACCCTGCTTGGCGCCCATGTTGCCCGAATACAGCATCACGGTGGCACCCGGCCCGATGCCCAGCGACTCGCGATAACGGCTGGCGCGGTCCAGCGGTTGGACCACATCGAGGTCGACCCAGTTCGGAAACACCGCGACGGGGCGTCCCCGCGTCTTCTCACGGGCCAGCGCCGCCATCGCATCGGAGATCGACGATATCCGATCGAAGCGGTTCATCAGGCGACGCTCGCCGCTGAGAATCAATTTGCGCAGCCAGGAGCCCTTCAACAGGCCCAGGCCGAAACCGGCATTGACCTCGAAATCCTGGATGTGCAGCCAGGTCTTGGCGCCGCCGAGCTTGCCGGCCAGCAGCGCCATCGGCGCGCAGAACAGCGTGGGCTGCGGCACCCAGATGACGTCCGGCTTCCAGCGCAACTGCTTGAGCACCAGCGGGGCGCTGCTGAGCGCGAAGCTGGCCAGATGCAAGAGGCGACTGATGCCGCGCGGATTGCCGGGGACGTAGATCGGTGCGCGCCAGACGTCGACGCCGCCGATCTCTTCGCGTTGGTAGCGCCAGGGGTGATAACCGTCGGCGATCTTCCATGTCGGGTAATACGGCGGAGCGGTGACGACGCGTACGTCGTGCCCGGCCCGGGCGAGCCACTGGGCCATCTCGCCCGTGTACTTGCCGACTCCGGTCAGCTCCGGAGAGAAGTTGATCCCGTAGATCAGGATCTTGACAGGCCCTTGCTTAGCTTGCGGCACCCGCTTTCTCCCCATAGCCGTACTTTCCATACCCGTACTTCTTGCCATACGCGCCGGTCTCACCGTAGTACTGAGCCCGCTTGTAGTCCTGCTGGTTGAGCACGACGCCGATGATCGGTACACCGGCATCCATCAGCCGCCGCAGCCCGCCGCGCGCCATCGCCACCGGCGTGGAGTCCGCCTTCACGACGTAGACCAGGCCGGTGATATGCGTGCCGATGACGATGGCGTCGGACATGAGCTGTACCGGCGGGGTATCGATGACGATGACATCGTAGACAGCGCGGATCTGCTCCAGCACTTCCTTGAAGCGGTCGGACACCAGCAGTTCCAGCGGGTTGGGCGGCGGGCTGCCGCATAGCATCAGGTGCAGGTCCGAATTCTCGGCGACGATCACCGCGTCTTCGAGCGTGGCTTCGCCGGTGATGAACTCGGCCAGGCCCTTGTGCTTACCCGACAGCTTCAGCGCTTTCGTCAGCGACGGCTTGCGCATGTCGGCCTCGATCAGGAGCACTTTTTTCGTCCTGCACAGCCAGAACGCCAGATTCGACGAGAACGTCGACTTGCCTTCGCCCGGCAGCGACGAAGTGACGGCGATGACCTTGTGCGCGTCGCCCATGCCCGACAGCATGACGCCGGTGGCCGCGGTGCGAATCGACTCGGCATAGAGCTCGCCGGGAGCGTCGACGACGGCGCGCGCCATCAAGCCGGCGTCGCTTCGCACCTTCTGCACCGGCAGGCCGGCCAGGTAGGGCTGCAGCAGCTTGCGTTCGACGTCCGAGCTGGTTTCGACGCGATTGTTCATCCTTTTGATGATGACGGCGCCGACTATGGCCAGCATGACGCCGACCAGCGAAGCCAGCGCCACCGATGCGGCTTTGGCCGGACGGATCGGCAACGTCGCCGGAATGGCCTGGTCGGTGACGCGGGCGCTGGCGGCCTGCATGTCGTTGGTGGCCTGCGTTTCCTTGAAGCGGGCCAGGAAGGTCTGGTAGATCTGGCGGTTGCTTTCGACCTCGCGCTCGAGCCCGCTGGCCTGCAGCTCCTTGCGGTTGACGTTCTGCAACTGGCCCTTCGATTGGCGCATCTCGTCTTCGATGGCCTTCTCGGTGGCCCGCGCCATGTTGTACTCCTTCGTGGCGGAGGCCAGCACGACGTCGATCTGGCGCTTGACGTTGGCCTTGGCCGACGCCAGTTCGGCGGCGGCGGACACGTGGCGCGGATGGTCGGGGCCGTAGCGCTCGGCCACTTCGTTGACCGCGCGGATGGCTTCGGCCTCGATCTCGCGGGCGCGCTGCACGCCCGGGTTGCGCACGACGGCCGGCACCGAATCGAGGCTGGCGCCGCCGGCCCGGATCAGGTTGTAGGTTTCCTCGGCATCGGCGCGCTTGACGCGGGCTTCGACCAGACGCTGGGTCAGGTCGTCGAGTTGCCGTCCTTGACCGCCCTGGATCATGGATTTGCTGTCGATCAGGCCTTCCTTCTCTCGATAAGCCTGCAGCGCGCGCTGCGAAGCGTCGAGGTTGGCCTTCAACTCGCCCAGCCGCTGGTTGATCGCCTCGCCGGCGCGCTGCGTGATCTGGCTGCGCTGCTCCATATCCGACACGATGAAGGCCTCGGCCACAGCGTTGGCGGCCTGGGCGGCCAGTTGCGGGTCCTGCGAGTCGAAGCTGACCTTGACGAGCTGCGACAGGCGGATCGGCTCGATCGTCAACCGCTTGCTGAACTGCTCGACGACGTTGGCCTCGATCTCGGCCTCGCTGGTCAGCAGCTCGGGCGTCGGCAGCCAGTCGGCCGCGAAGGGCATCGCTTCGACCAGCCAGCCGCGAAGGCCCTTGCTGGTGTTGTTGGGATCGAATTCCGGCACCTTGGCCAGACCCAGTTCGCGCACGACCCGCTCCGCGATGTCGCGGCTCTTCATGCCTTCGGCCTGCGTCTGGAAATACTCGCGATTGTTGCTGACACCGCTGTACACCTCGTCGACGCCGACGATCTTGGACTTGGTCGATTCGATCAGCACGGTGGCCGTCGATCGATAAGTGGGGGTCATCTGCGACACGACATAAGCGGCGATGGCGCCGAACACGAGCATCGTGCCCAGGATCCACCACTTGCGCAGCATGATCGCGCGCCAGTATTCGACGAACTCGGGCGTAGCCTCGTCCTCGGGGTGGCCATGACCGTAGCCATAACCATAGCCGTAGTTGCCGCCGTAACCGGGGCCGTAGCTGCCTTGTCCGTAGCCCGGGCCTCGGCCTTGCGAAGCCGGCCCGTGGGCTAGCGGAGACATGCCTGGTGGGTTGGTCATTTGGTTCATCAGAAGAAACTCTCTTCGACGTAAATCGTGTCGCCCGGCGCGATCTCGGTGTCGACGGAAACCTTCAGAGGTTTCTGCCTGTCACCTTCCTTGACGACGTAGATCTTGTTCATCGACGCGCGCTCCTTGAATCCGCCGGCCAGCGAGGCGGCTTTGCGCACGTTCAGGCCCGGCTGGTACGGAAACGCGCCGGGGCGCTCGACCATGCCGTTGACGAAGATCGGACGGTATTCCTCGATCCAGACGGTGACGCGCGGATCGATCAGGTATCTGCCTTTCAGGCGCTGCGTGAGCATGTCCTGGATTTCTCCGACGGTCTTCTCCAGCACCGGCAATTCGCCGAGGAACGGAAACGAGATCGTTCCCGCATCGTTCAGGCGAACCTTGTCGCGCGTGAAGTCGTCCTCACCAAACACGCGGATCGAAATGACGTCGCCAGGGCGCAACCTGTAGCGCGAAGCGGCGACCATCTCGGCCACGGGCGCGTTGTTGTCCAGCGTCGTCTGCGGCGCGGCCTGGGCAACGAACAGGGTGGCCGGCGCCGACTGCGCATGGACCGCCGAAGCGGCCCCCCCCAGGCAGCACGTCACCGCGATGGTCTTGACCACCGTCCCTTTCAGGAGCGAAATCCCGAAATAATTGGCATCGGACGGGACAGAGCGAAACGTTCTCATAAGTGGCAACACGATTCCTTGGTCACAAGGGAGCACTTCCGGTGCCTTGGCTTGACGCGTCGAGGGTGACGGCGCCCGCCCGGCGAGGTGATGAAACTGGCACGATCTCACTCGCGCCGCTGGCTGGGGCCGTCATGGCTCCCCATCGGTCAGAGCAGGAAGGTCAACCCGCCACGAGCGCCCGGAGAAGACATGGAAGCGCCCATTTCACAGTCAGCACGATTCGTGCCCAGCCTGAAGTCCCGAATCTGCCAAGGTTCCTGACACTGCGGGCGGCCGGTTACGTACCGCCGGGTTGATGCGCGGCTCCTGCCGGAGGAGCCGAATCGGCGATCTGAATCCTGGCGCGAGCGCCGCTGCACCATCGGCGGGCACAGTGAAAGCTGGCATTGTACGGGCAAACCCGAGGCTGGCGAGCAATTCCCACTCACATCCGTCCAGATTTGACGCCAACGACGGGTTGCCGAGTGGATTCTTCCGATTGACGCACCAGTAAGACACATTATCACACAGTTGCGTTGCGCCATGCACAACAACGGACTTCGGCGTTACTATCCGGGGAAACCAATTCCCGCCATGGCCAAGCCCCGTTCTCCTTCTCCCCGCTCCGTCGCTGCGCATACCGCCGTCGTCCGATCCCCCGCTGCGCGCAGCGAGGCTTCCCGCTCGAGCGCCGGCCAGACCGCCTCCGCCAGTGGCCGTCCGGCGCCCGCTTCGGCGCCGCTCACGCACGGCGAGGAGCTGAGCGACGCCTCGCTGCAGAGCCTGCTGTACCAGGCGAACCGCGAAGCAACGGCCGACCTGCGCCGCGTGATCAGCGCCGAGGGCATGCCGGTGGAGTTCTGGCGGGTGCTGGAAGTCCTTGCCGACGAGCGCGGCCGGACGATGTCGGCGCTGGCCGAGCAGACCGGCATGCTGCTGCCGGCCACCAGCAAGCTGGTGGACCGGATGACCGAGGCCGCGTTGATCCAGCGCTCGATCGATCCGCGGGACAACCGGCGCGTGATCCTTCACATCTCGGACTTCGGCCTGGCGAAGGTCGCGGCGCTGCGCGGCGATCTGGCCGCCCGCCGGCGCGAGGTCGCGCGGTCGCTGACGCCATCGCGCGAGAAGCAGTTGCGCGAGCTGCTGACCGACTTCATCAGGCTCCAGCAATCGGCTGGATGACCGTCAGCCCCAGCCCTTCGGCACGGGCCAGGTAGATCGGATCGCGCCCGGCGTTGGACGCCAGGTCGCCGTCGCGCGCCGCCCGGGCGCGATAGCCGGCGCGCACGCTGCGCAGCCGTAACGGCGCGGATCGGCGCGACGCGCCGGCCTGCGCGACCAGCCGGTGCAGGTGCACGATGCCTTCGTACGCCGACTGGGCCGGGCCGTTCAGCGTCGGCGCGCGGGCGCCGAAGCGCTGGTGATAACGCTCGCGGAACAGGCCGTTGGCGTCCGAATCGACGGATCCGAAATAACCGTGGGCGACGTACAGGCCGTCGGTGTTGTCGTGCCCCATGCCGAGCAGCGCGTTCTCCTCGATGGCCACCGACAGGCGCACGACCTTGCCGGCCAGCCGCGAATCGCCGAACGCGCGGCACAGGTAGATCGAATCGGCGCCGACCAGCGAGATCAGCAGCGCATCGGCGCGGCTGCGTTCGATCCGCTCGAGGATCGGCTCGAAACGACGATGGCCCATCGGCACATAGGCGACATCGGCCACTTCGTCGCCACGCGCCTTCAGATGCGCGATCGCGCGATGATGCGACTGGCGCGGCCAACAATAGTCGTGCCCCAGCAGGAACCAGCGGCGCACGCGATGCCGATCGGCGACCCAGTCGATCGCCGGCAGCAGTTGCCGGTCGGTCGTCTCGCCGATCGCGTGCACCCATGGCGGCAGGCCCCGGCCTTCGAAATACGGCGTGTAGATCAACGGTACGCGCGCCGAGACGATCTCGGCGATCCGCTGGCAATGCGCGGTGGTGCTGAGGTTGACCAACGCGTCGACCTGGCGCCGGCCCCGGATATCGGGCTGCAGCAGCCGCCCCAGGTCGTCGTCGAGCCGGCCGCCGACGGCGGCCGAATCCAGCAGCGTCAGACGGACTTCGCGGCCGTCGACGCCCCCTTCCTCGTTCCAGGTCTCGCAAGCCAGGCGAGCGCACGCATAGGCGGACGGGCTTAGCAAGGCCTGCACGCCCGACATCGGCAGCAGCAAACCGACGTTGAACGCGTCGCGGCTGCTGGGGGGCGCGTCGCGCAGCAGGCGGCGGCTGAAGGTTTCGCTGTCGGATGCCGAACGGGCCATCGGCTGGCGCTCCATGGTGGGGCGATCCGCCCTCGGGTTGCGCGAGCGTAACGCCTGGGGTCGAGCCCGCGGAACCGGTGATTCCGGAATAGCGCATCAAGCAAGTTTTCGGCCAGGCATCGCGCCGGCCTCGACCCGCGCCTCGCCGATCGGCCGCGAGCGGCGATCGCCTGCCGCCGGCTCCCTGTTGACGCCGGCTCGGTGACGCGCTTAGCATGCTCAAATAGTTTCCTGTTCAATTAATTTCAGCGAAGCCATCGCATGTTCGACCAGGTCGCGCAGTTCTCGTTCGACATCATCGCGTTCACGTCGGTGATGGTGCTGATCGTGCTGGGCCTGGGGATCATCGCCAGCATGATGGGGATCTTCAACTTCGCGCACGGCGAGTTCGTGCTGCTCGGCGCGTACGTCGTTTTCCTGTGCCACCAGAGCGGACTGCCCGGCTGGGCCGGACTGATCGTCGCGCCGCTGGCGATGGGGATGTTCGGGCTGCTGCTCGAAGCGACGATCATCCGGCGTTTCTATGCGTCGCCGGTGGTGGCGATGCTGGGCACGTTCGCGATCGGATTGATCATCCGCGAGATCGTGCGCGGACTGCTGGGCGGTTTGTACCAATCGGTGCCCGAGCCGCTGACGGGCTTCTTCTCGATCGGCGCGCTGAACTTCTCGGTGTGGCGCTCGGTGATCATCGTGCTGACGCTGGCGGTGATCGGGGCGACCTGGCTGTTCCTGACGCGCACGTCTTACGGCTTGCGCGTGCGCGGATCGCTGGAGAACCCGATGCTGGCTCGCGCCTGCGGCATCTCGACCCGGCAGCTCTACGCGATGACCTTCGCGTTCGGCTCGGCGCTGGCCGGACTGGCCGGTGCGCTGATCGCGCCGCTGTATCCGCTGTCGGCCGACATGGGGCTGCGATTCCTGGTGCAGGGCTTCCTGTCGGTGATGCTCGGCGGCGTCGGCACGTTCGAAGGCCCGGTGCTCGGCGGCGCGACCGTCGGCGCGATGGCGGCGGGCCTGCCCTGGGTCGTCCCGCCGGTGCTGGCCGATCCGCTGGTCTTCGTCATCGCGCTGATCATCGTGCGCTTCCGGCCGCAAGGCTTCATCTCAAAGTAGGAAGGTCTCCCATGTCCGACGCGTTCACGACACCTCATCGCCCGGCGAGCCCGGGCCGCCGCGGGTTCCTGCAGGGCTCGAGCGCACTGGCCGCAGCGGGCTGGGTCGGCGTCGGCGCCAGCGGATGGATGCTGCCGCTGTCCGGCGCGCGGGCCGCCGATCCGATCAGGGTGGGCATCGCCACCGACATCACCGGACCGATCGCCCCGTCGGGCAACTCGTGCTGGCAGGTCGCGCAACTGGCCGCCGACGAGCTGAACGAAGGCGGCGGCATCCTGGGCCGGCCGGTCCAGCTTTTCCTGGAGGACACGGCCTCGGATCCGAAGGTCGCCGTGGGCAACGTCCGCAAGCTGGTGCAGCAGCACAAGTGCAACGTGATCCTCGGCGGCATCACGAGCTCGATGCGCCAAGCGATCAAGGATCCGATCGTCAACCGCGGCAAGACGCTGTACGTGTACCCGCAGCTCTACGAGGGCCAGGAGTGCACGCCTTATCTGTTCAACACCGGTCCGACGCCGGCGCAGCAGTGCGACGCGCTGATCCCGTACATCATCAAGACGCTCGGCAAGAAGCGGTTCGCGCTGCCTTCGGCCAACTACGTGTGGCCGCAACTGCTGAACAAGTACGCGCGCAAGCTGATCGAGGCCAACGGCGGCGAGGTCGTGTTCGAGGAGTACTACCCGCTGGACCAGGCCGAATACTCGGCGACGATCAACAAAATCGGCAGCGGCAAGGTCGACTGCGTGTTCAATACGATCATTCCGCCGGGCGTGCAGCCGTTCATGAAGCAGTTGTACGAATCGGGCTTCCAGAAGAACGGCGGCGTGGCCGTGTGCGTCTACTACGACGAGAACTCGCTGAACTTCAACCAGCCGCGCGAGATGGACGGCCTGCTGACCTGTCTCGATTATTTCCAGAACGTCGACGACCCGTTCAGCAAGGCGCTGCTCGAGCGGTACAACAAGAAGTTTCCGGGATCCAAGTACATGCTGACCTCGGGCAGCGCCAGCACCGGCATGTATCGCGGGATCATGCTGTACGCCGAAGCCGTCAAGGCGACCAACGGCGACCTGAAGCGCGAGGCCGTGGCCAAGGCCTTCGATACCGCCAAGCTCGCCCAGGGCCCGGGCGGCCCCTGCGAGATGGTGCCCGGCAAGCTGCACGTGAAGATGAACATGTACCTGGCGCGTTGCCAGGCCGTCGGCGACCGGACCCGGTTCGAGATCATCTCGAAGGCCGAGATGGTCGATCCGAAGGAGTGCTGAACAGCATGCGCGCGACCGCCCCGAAGGCCCCGGCCGGCGCGACGCCCGCGACGCCCGCGACGCCCGCGACCGGCTGCTGCCGATCATCGAGCTGGCCACGCTCGTGGTCGCGCTGGTATTACCGTGGGCGCTGACCGACAGCCCCGAGCTGATCACGCTGGCGACCAACATCCTGATCCTGTCGATGCTGGCGATCAGCTTCGATCTGTGCTGGGGCTATTCGGGGATCATGAGCTTCGGGCAGGCGCTGTTCTTCGGCGTGGCCAGCTACGTCGTCGCGCTCGTGGGCCGCGATCTGGACTTCAGCCAGATGGTCGTGACGCTGCCGCTGGCGATGCTCGTCGGTTTCGCGCTGAGCCTGCTGTTCGCGTTCTTCCTGCTGCTCGGACGCAGGACGCCGACGGTGATCTTCGTGTCGCTGGGCACGCTGGCGGGCGCTTACGCGGCCGAGCGGCTGGTGTCGGGCTGGCAGTACGTGGGCGCGGGCAACGGTCTGTCGTCGGTCAAGCTGATGCAGTTCGGCAGCTACGAATTCGTCGAAGGGCTGGACTTCTATTTCGTCGTGCTGGGGCTGCTGATCGCGGCTTACGGCACCTGCCGGCTGGTCGTGCGCTCGCAGTTCGGGCTGGTGCTGGCCGGCATGCGGCAGAACGAGCAGCGACTGTCGTTCTTCGGCTATCGCGTGCAGTGGTACAAGGCGACGGCGTTCGCGCTGGCCGGGACGATCGCCGGGCTGGCGGGCGCGCTGTTCGCTTATCACCAGGGCTTCACCGGGCCGGGCAACCTCGGACCGGGGCTGTCGACGATGGCGGTGCTGTACTGCCTGTTCGGCGGCGCGGGGACGCTGATCGGGCCGGTGCTCGGCGCGGCGTCGATCGAATCGATCTCCTATTACCTGTCGGGATCGGAGGCCGTCAAGCAGTACTGGCCGGTGCTGCTCGGCATCCTGCTGCTGGTCGTCGTGACCTTCAAGCCGTCGGGACTACTGGGCTTCATCGTGTCGCGCCGGGAGCGGATCGGGGCGTTCGGAAGGAGCCGATGACGATGGCCCTGCTCGAGGTCTCCGGCATCAGCAAGACCTTCGGCGCCCTGAAGGCGCTGGACGGCGCCGGCGTCACGATCGACGCCCATACGTTCCACGGCCTGATCGGCCCGAACGGCTCAGGCAAGAGCACGCTGCTCAAGGCGATCGCCGGCGCGCACTTCGCCGACGAAGGCAGGGTGATCTTCGACGGCCGGGACATTACCCGAGCGCTGCCGCACGAGCGTTCGCGCGCCGGCATGAGCCTGAAGTTCCAGTTGACGGCGGTGCTGCCCGAGCTGTCGGTCTACGACAACGTGCTGCTGGCGCTGCAGGCGCACGAATCGCCGTTCGCGCTGCTGCGATCCGGCAGCCGCGCCCGGCTGCACGATGCGGTGATGGGGCCGCTCGCCGATTTCCGCCTCGCCGATCGCGCCGACGACCTGGCCGGCGAACTGAGCCACGGCGAACAGCAGTGGCTGGAGATCGCGATGGCGCTGGCGCTGCGACCCAAGATGCTGCTGCTGGACGAGCCGACCGGCGGCATGAGTCCCGAGGAACGGCGCGTGACCGGCGAACTGCTGCGGCCGATCAAGTCGTGGTGCTCGCTGCTGATCGTCGAGCACGACCTGGCGTGGATCCGCGACCTGTGCGACCGCCTGACGGTGCTGGACCACGGCCAGGTACTGGACGAAGGAACGGTCGACGACATCCAGCGCTCCGACAAGGTCAAGAAGGTCTATACGACACGGGAATGAAACGACGATGAGCGCGCTCCCCGATCCGAAGCCCGCGGCGCCGCTGCTGGCGATCGAGCGACTGAACGCGGGCTACGGCCACAGCCAGGTGCTGTTCGACGTGAGCCTGCAGGTGCCGCCCGGCGGCGCGATCGCGATCCTGGGACGCAACGGCGCCGGCAAGTCGACGCTGCTGAAGACGATCGCCGGCGAGCTCGGATCGATGTCCGGCGCGATCCGCTTCGCGGGCGCCGACATCCGGCACGCGGCGCCCGAGATACGCTCGCGCGCGGGCATCGGCTACGTGCCGCAGGAGGACGCGGTGTTCGGCTCGATGTCGGTGCGCGACAACCTGGCGCTGGGCGCGATCCGCAACCTCGACAAGTCGGGCATCGACGAAGTCCTGTCGTTCTTTCCGAAGCTGGCCAAGCGCCTGGGCCAGCCGGCCGCGACGCTGTCCGGCGGCGAACGCAAGATGCTGGCGATCGGCCGCGCGCTGCTGGGCCGGCCCGAGATCCTGATGCTCGACGAGCCGACCGAGGGCGTCTGGCAGGGCGTGGTCGAGGAAATCGCCGACCGGCTGCAGCAGCTTACCCGGCGCATGGCGATCGTCATCGTCGAGCAGCACATCGAGCTGGCGCTGCGCGTCAGCCATCGCGCTTATGTGATGGATCGCGGCCATATCGCGATCGAGGGCACGAGCGACGACGTGAAGAACGATCCGCGACTGTTGACCTACCTCGCGCCCTGAACCCGTACCGGAGAAACACCGATGGCCATCCTGCCCCCGACCCCCGCCCAGTTGCACCGGATCGCCGACCGGCTCGGACTGTCGTTGACCGATGCCGACGCCGCGAGCTTCATCGCGCTGGCGCAGCCGCAGATCGACAGCTACAACCTGGTCGCGGCGATGCCCGACGAACTGCCGTCGGTCGCCTACCCGCGCACGCCGGGCGTGCGGCCGCCGGTCGAGGACAATCCGCAGAACGCGTGGTACGTGAAGTCCACGGTCCGCGGCGCGGCCGACGGCCGGCTGGCGGGCCGCAGCGTGGTGCTGAAGGACAACATCATGCTGGCCGGCGTGCCGATGATGAACGGCAGCTCGACGCTGGACGGCTACGTCCCGAACGTCGACGCGACGCTGGTCACGCGGATCCTGGACGCGGGCGGCACGATCGTCGGCAAGGCGCACTGCGAGAACTTCTGCATGTCCGGCGGCAGCCACACCGGCTCGTTCGGACCGGTGCACAACCCGCACAAGCACGGCTGGTCGGCCGGCGGTTCGTCGAGCGGCTGCGCGGTGCTGGTCGCCAAGGGCGAGGTCGACATGGCGATCGGCGGCGATCAGGGCGGATCGATCCGGATGCCGGCATCGTTCTGCGGCATCTACGGGATGAAACCGACGCACGGGCTGGTGCCTTATACCGGCGTGATGCCGATCGAGGTCACGGTGGACCACGTGGGGCCGATGACGGCAACGGTGGCCGACAACGCGCTGCTGCTCGAGGTGATCGCCGGCGTCGACGGCTACGACGCGCGCCAGTACGACGTGCCGGCGCACGATCCGGACACTCGCCGGTACAGTGAAGGGCTGGGCCGGGACATCGCCGGCCTGCGGATCGGCGTCGTGCGCGAGGGATTCCTGCAAGCCAACGCCGAAAAAGCCGTCAACGACAAGGTGATGGCGGCGGCCGCCCGGCTGCGCGAGTTGGGCGCGCTGGTCGAGGAGGTCGCGATTCCGATGCACCTGCTCGGGCCGTCGATCGCCGCGCCGATCCTGATCGAAGGATCGACGCAGACGATGATGGCCGGCGACGGATACGGCACGAGCCGCAAGGACCTGTACGTGACCAGCCTGATGGATTTCCATCGCCACTGGCGCGAGCGCGCCGACGAGCTGTCGGAGACGACCAAGCTGTTCCTGCTGCTGGGCGAGTTCGTGCGCGAGCGGCACGGCAGCCGCTTCTACGGCAAATCGATCAACCTGGCGCGGCGGCTGCGCGCCGCTTATGACGCGCAGCTCGCGCGCTACGATCTGCTGATGATGCCGACGACGGCCGTCAAGGCGACGAAGCTGCCGGACCCGGGCGCGCCGCGCGAGGAGATCGTCGCGCGCGCGTTCGACATGACGTCGAACACCGGGCCGTTCGACATCACGCATCACCCGGCGATGGCGATCCCGTGCGGGATCGCCGACGGACTGCCGGTATCGATGATGCTGATCGGCAGGCACTTCGACGAAGCGACGATCTATCGCGCGGCGCACGCGTACGAGCAATCGCACGACTGGCGCACGTGCTGACCGCCGGACCGAGCGCCGCGGCGCCGGACCGGCCCAACGAGCGTCCGCCCGACGGACACGAGGAGAACGCCATGCCCCTGGACAAGCTGCCCTACGCGCAGATCACCGACCTGGCAGCCGCTTACCGCCAGAAGAAGCTGTCGCCGGTCGACGTCACGCAACTGATGATCGAGCGCATCGCCCGGCTGGAGCCGGCGCTGCACGCCTACCTGACGCTGACGCCGGAGATCGCGCTGGAACAGGCGCGGCAGGCCGAGGCCCAGATGCGGCGCGGCGAGTTCCGCGGGCCGATGCACGGCGTGCCGATCGGCATCAAGGACCTGTGCGAGACCGCCGGCGTGCGCACGACCTGGGGATCGGTGATCCTCGAGGACCACGTGCCCGATCGCAACGCGACGGTCATCGACAAGCTGTTCGCGGCGGGCGCGATCATGCTGGGCAAGCTGCACATGACCGAGGGCGCGTACTCGGTCCATCATCCGTCGCTGCCGGTGCCGGTCAACCCGTGGCACGCCGATCACTGGTCGGGCGCGTCGTCGAGCGGATCGGGCGTCGCGACGGCCGCGGGGCTGTGCTACGGATCGATCGGCACCGATACCGGCGGATCGATCCGCTTTCCGTCGGGGGCCAACGGCGTGACGGGCCTGAAGCCGACCTGGGGACGCGTGAGCCGCCATGGCGTGCTGGCGCTGGCCGACAGCCTGGACCACGTCGGGCCGATGACCCGCTCGGCGGCCGATTGCGGCGCGATGCTGGGCGCGATGGCGGGCGTGGACCCGAACGACCCGACGACGCTCGAGGCGCCGGTGCCCGACTATCTGCAGGGGATCGAGACCGGCATCCGCGGCGTACGGATCGGCGTCGACCCCGCGTATCTGAGCGTGTGCACGCCCGACACGCTGCGGGTCATCGACGAGGCGCGCCGGGTACTCGGCGACCTGGGCGCGACCCTGTCCGAAGTCGCGATGCCGGCGACGACCTCGGCGATGGCCGTGGAGTGGGCGCGGCTGTGCGGAGCGGAGACCGCGATCGCGCACGAGCGCCACTACCCGGCTCGCGCCGCCGAGTACGGACCGGTGCTGGCATCGCTGATCGAGATGGGGCGCTCGGCGACCGGCATCGAGATCATGAAGATCGAGCAGGCGCGCCTGGCCTTCAAGGGGGCGCTGCGCAAGCTGTTCGAACAGGTCGACCTGCTGCTGGTACCGGTCCACCCGTTCGGCAACCCGTCGGGCGCCGAGCTCGATCGGTACCTGAGCTCGCCCGAAGGCATCGACGACCTGCTGCGCTATACGGCGCCTTTCGACATGTCGGGCAGCCCGACGCTGACGATGCCCGGCGGCTTCGCCGACAAGGGCGACCAGACCGACAAGGGGCTGCCGATCGGCTTCCAGTTGGTCGGCCGGCACCTGGACGAGCCGTTGCTGGTGCGGGCCGGGCATGCGTACCAGCGCGTGACGGACTGGCACCGGCGACACCCGGAGGGGTGAGAATCCGTGATCCGTTCACTTGAAGGGCCGGGCACCGCCGCCGAGGCGCGGTGCCAGTAGGCAGCGTGCGGTGACCGCAGGGGTCAACCGGCCGCCGCGGCCCGCCCCGCCCGGAGCCGCGCGCGCAACCACCGCAGGCACAACACGGCGAGGACCGACGCGCAGACGTCGACGATCCAGTCGCTCAGGTCGACCGAGCGGCCCGGGTTGAACGACTGCGCGAATTCGTCGAGCAGCCCGATCAGCGCGATACTCAGGACGATGGCGCGGCCGCTGCGGGCGGCGAAGATCACCCACAGCAGCACGCTGGTGCCGAAGAACATCGTCAAGTGGGCGAGTTTGTCCCACGGCGCCCGGAACAGGCCGACCGCGTACGGCTGCTGCCCGTGATAGAACAAGTTGGCCAGGCACGCGGCCAGCAGCAGCCCGGCGGCCAGGCGCTGCGTGCGGGTCGGCTCGAACAGGACCTGGCCGAGACGATCGAAGCGATCCGAAGACCCGGCCTCAATCACGCTTCAGACCGCCGAGCAACGCCGCCAGCGGCCGTTTGCTCTGCTGGGCGCCCAGGCCCCGGCGCTGCTGCGAGCCGGGTACCGCCGTGCCGACCGGCTGCGGCGCATCGCCGGCGCCGGGATCCTTCGGTTCGTAGGGCTGGTAGAAGAACGGATCCTGCGAGCGGCCGGCCACCGGCGGGTTGGGTACCGGCTGCTTGATGCGGTTCATCGGCCGGCGCTCGCGCGGCTTGGCGTGCTCGCCGTAGCCGCGCTCGACGTGCACCTGGCGCGCCAGACGGCCGGGGTCGTCGAGCACCAGCGTTTCGATGTCGAGCTTGCGCTTGAGCAGCTTCTCGATGTCGCTGTGCTGGCGCGCCTCGGCGTCGGTCATCAGCGACAGCGCGACGCCGCTGGCGCCGGCGCGGCCGGTGCGGCCGATCCGGTGCACGTAGTCCTCGGGCGTGTACGGCAGGTCGTAGTTGATGACGGCCGGCAGCTCGGCGATGTCCAGGCCGCGCGCGGCGACGTCGGTCGCGACCAGCACGGCGGTCTCGCCCTTCTTGAACGCCTCGAGCGTGGCCAGGCGCTCCTGCTGCGACTTGTCACCGTGGATCGCGGCGGCATTCAAGCCGTCGCGTTCGAGCTGGCGCGCCAGGCGCCCGGCGCCGATCTTGGTGTTCGTGAAGACGATGGCCTGCGACAGCTTGCGGTCGCGCACGAGCTGGGCGACGGCCGCACGCTTGGACTCGGTATCGGGCACGCGGTAGACGTGCTGCTCGACGTTCTCGGCGGTGGCGTTGCGCCGCGCGACCTCGATCGATACCGGCTTGACCAGGAAGCTCTCGGCCAGCTTGCGGATGTCGCCGGAGAACGTCGCCGAGAACATCAGGTTCTGCCGCTGCTTGGGCAGCAGGTTGATGATGCGCTGGATGTCGGGCAGGAAGCCCATGTCCAGCATCCGGTCGGCCTCGTCCATCACGAAGACCTCGACCTGCGACAAGGTGACGGTGCGCTGCTCGACATGGTCGAGCAGGCGGCCCGGCGTGGCGATCAGCACCTCGCAGCCCTGGCGCATCGCGGCGATCTGCGGCTTGATGTCGACGCCGCCGAAGACGACGCCGCTCTTTAGGTACGTGTGCTTGGCGTAGGCGGCGACGTTGACGTAGATCTGGTCGGCCAGCTCGCGCGTGGGCGCGATGATCAGCGAGCGCACCGGATGGCGGGCCGGCGACGCGCTCGGATTGGCCTTGGGCATCAGCCGCTGCAGGATCGGCAGCGCGAAGCCGGCGGTCTTGCCGGTGCCGGTCTGCGCGGCGCCCATCACGTCCTTGCCGAGCAGCACGACCGGAATGGCCTGCGCCTGGATCGGCGTGGGCGTGGTGTAACCCATTTCGGTGACGGCTCGCACGATCTTGGGATCGAGCCCGAAGTCGTCGAAAGAGGTGGCCAAGCCGCTGTCGGCAGCGGCGGGGGCGACGGACGCCGTCGGTGCGTCGGGCGGCGTGGCCGCGGCGGCCAGGGCGTCGGCCGGGCCGGGGACGATGTCGACGGGAGGGGTGCTGGGGGTGTCGTTCAAAAAGCGGAGGGCGCCAATGCGCGTGGTGTGGTGGTCTCGAACCCGCTATTTTCCCGACTTTTGGCTCCGCTGTCGACCGCCGTCTGACGAAACGCGGGGAGCTTGTCAAGTCCCCGCGCCGCCGAGCGAGTGCCGAACGCGCGCCGAAACGGGGTCCCGCTCGCGACGCAAGCCGCGCTTTCGGCGATCCGAGGCGGCGGTATACTGGATGAATCCACAGATTCGCGCCCTCGCCCGTCACGGCGCCGGCGCCCCCGCAGGGCCTCGCTTCGTGTTCGCCGACCATCTCGTCTTCGTCGACGTCGAAACCACCGGCACCTCGCCGCGAACGGCGCGCGTGACCGAGGTCGGCGTCGTCGAGATCAGGTCCGACGGCGACGGCGGCTGGAGCGTCGACGAATGGTCGAGCCTCGTCGATCCGCAGTGCGCGATCCCGCCGCAAATCCAGTTCCTGACCGGGATCACGCAGGACATGGTGGCCGGCGCGCCGCGCTTCGCCGACCTGGCGCCCGGGCTGCGCGAACGGCTGCAGGGCGCGGTGATGGTCGCGCACAACGCGCGCTTCGACTACGGTTTCCTGAAGGCCGAGTTCGCGCGCGCGGGCCTGCCGTTCCACGCGCGCACGCTGTGCACGGTCAGGTTGTCGCGGCTGCTGGACCCCGACCGCAGCCCGCATTCGCTCGATGCGATCATCGCCCGCCATCGGCTGCCGGCGCCGGACCGGCATCGGGCGCTCGGCGATGCGCGCGTGCTGTGGGCGTTCGTGCGCAAGGTCTGGGACAGCCATGGCGCCGACGCCGTGCAGGCGGCCGCGCGCCGGCTGCTGCGGCACCCGGCCCTGCCCTCGCACCTGCCGGCCGACACGCTGCAGCGGATTCCGCGCGCGCCGGGCGCCTACCAGTTCCTCGGCGAGGGCGACCAGCCGCTGTACATCGGCAAGAGCGTCTGCCTGCGCGAACGCGTGGCCAGCCATTTCGTCGACGACCATCGGCACGAGCGCGGCCTGAGGCTGGCCAGCGAGGTGCGGCGCATCGATTGGCAGCGAACGGCCGGCGAGCTGGGCGCGCTGCTGCTCGAGGCGCGATGGATCCGCGAGCGGCTGCCGTCGCACAACGTGGCGCTGCGCCGGCAGCTGGCCGAGGTGGTGATCGCGCCGCTGGCGCAGCGCAAGCCGCGGCTGCTGAAGCTGTCGGACGTGGACGTGGCGGCGCTGCCCGGCCATTTCGGCCCGTTCGCCAGCCGCGCCGCCGCGCGGACGATGCTGCTGGACCTGTGCCGCCGGCATCGGCTCTGCGCGAAACGGCTGGGGCTCGAGCGCGGGCCGGCCGATGCGCCGTGCTTCAACCGCCAGTTGGGCCGCTGCGACGGCGCCTGCGTCGGCGCGCAGGCCGACGACGCGTTGATCGCGCGGCTCGACGAGGCGCTGGCGCCCAGCCGGATCGCCGCCTGGGAGGGCGGGCCGCTGGCGGTGCGCGAGCGCTTCGTCGAGGCCACGGATGCCATGGGCGGTCCGTCCGGTGCGGACGGGGCCGCCGAGGACTGGCTGGTCTTCGATCGCTGGTGCTACGTCGGCCGGGCCGGCGACGAGGACGAAGCGCGGCGGCTGGCCACCGGCGACGGCCCGTTGACGTTCGATACCAACGCTTATCGACTGATCCGTCGCGTCCGCGAACGACCGCCGCCAGGGGTCGTCTTGCAGCCGCTGGACGCGCGGTATAGTTCGACCGACACCCCGAGCGCGGAGATGCCCCCATGGCCCTGATGGATTTCATCAAGAAGCAGTTCATCGACGTCATCCAGTGGACGGAGTCCGGCGACGACGTGCTGGCGTGGCGCTTTCCGATGGCCGGGATGGAGATCCAGAACGGCGCGTCGCTGACGGTGCGCGAGTCGCAGCAGGCGCTGTTCGTCAACGAAGGCATGGTGGCCGACCTGTTCGGTCCCGGTCAGTACACGCTGACGACGCGCACGCTGCCGGTGCTGACCTATCTGAAGAACTGGGACAAGCTGTTCGAGTCGCCGTTCAAAAGCGACGTCTATTTCTTCAGCACCCGCCAGCGGATCGACCGGCGCTGGGGCACGCCGCAGCCGGTGACGGTGCGCGACAAGGACTTCGGCGCGGTGCGGATCCGGGCGTTCGGCAACTATGCGTTCCACGTCGCCGACCCGAAGACCTTCCACACGGCGATCTCGGGCACGCGCGACCAGTACGCGGTCGGCGAGCTCGAAGGCCAGCTCAAGGGATTGATCGTGCAGGGCATCGCCAACGGCATCGCGTCCAGCGGCGTGCCGTTCCTCGACCTGGCGGCCAACCAGATCGCGTTCGCGGGGGCGATCGCCATGGCGCTGGCGCCGGAGTTCGACAAGCTGGGCCTGAAGCTGGACGGCTTTACGCTGCAGAGCGTGTCGCTTCCCGACGAGCTGCAAAAGGTGCTCGACCAGAAGATCGGCATGGGCATGGTCGGCGACGACATGAACCGCTTCATCCAGTACCAGACCGGTCAGGCGATCCCGACGCTCGCGCAGGGCGCGGCCGCGGGCGGCGGCAGCGGCGTCGTCGGCGATGCCGTCGGCCTGGGCGCGGGCGTGGCGATGGGCCAGGTGCTGGCGCAGACGCTGCAGCAGGGCATGCAACCGGCCCGGGCTGCCCAGCCCGCCCAGCCGGCGACGGCCGCGCCGACCGTCACCGACGGCGGCACGGCCGAACAGGCCCCTCCCACGGTCGTGGTGGGCCTGAAGCCCGACGAAGTGGCCGGTGCGCTGGAGAAGCTGCACGAACTGCTGACCAAGGCATCCTGACGCAGGCCGAGTTCGACGCGAAGAAAACCGAACTGCTGAAGAAGCTGGTCTGATATGGAATGGCTCAAACCTGAGGTGCTGGTCGCGTCGCTGGTCTATTCGCTGCTGGGCGTCGTCGTGTTCTGGGTCAGCTTCCTCGTCATCGACCGCATCACGCCCTATGACCTGTGGAAGCAACTGGTCGAGGAGCGGAACATCGCGCTCGCGATCGTCATCGGCGCGATGTGCCTGGGCGTGGCGATCATCGTGGCGTCGGCGATTCATTAGGGCCCGCGCGCGGCACGCCGGCACAGCAGGCGCGCTTAGCGTGGATGACGCGCGTGGCCAGGAAGCTGAAGATGATCTGACACGGTAGCAATCCGGAAACCTGACGTTTCCGCGCAAGGTCTTTTTTCCGCGCCGCGGATCACCGATATTGGACACATGGCGCTCGACGACGAACGCCACCTCCGTGAACAAATAAGTAAGGTGATCTCCATGAAACGTCTCGCCGCTCTCTCCGCCGCCCTCGCTTTCGCTTCGGTTGCTGGCCTCGCCCATGCGGGCAGCCAGATTTCTCCGGACGATTTCTCGACGCTGACCGGCTCGAGCGCACGCCCCTTCGTGACATCGTCGTCGGCCCCGGTCGCCCGCGTCGGCAGCGGCTACGACGTGCAGGCCAGCGCCGAGGTCGAGCAGGGCCTGACCGGCCCGCAGGCGCCGCGAGCCGTCAGCACGATGACCCGCGCGCAGGTCAAGGAAGAGCTGGAACTGGCCCGTTCGCAAGGCCTGCTGGAGCCCGGTTATGAATACCTGGGCGTCGCGGGCGCGCCGATGAGCCACCCGAAAGGCCAGGCGAGCAGCTACGCCGGCACGAAAGCGACGCCGGCCGGCCAGTAAGTCCCTAGAACGCCAAACGGTTTGAACGTTCAATAGAATTAGGCATCGGTGGCGTATATCTCGAGCAGTAGATGCGATTGAGCCCGGGCGTCAGGCTGTCGGGATCCGCAGGCAGCGCATCGGTGCTCGGGCAGGGGTGGGTTGAATGACGATCGCGCGCTGGAGGCCACGGCAGGCCGTGACGAAGCACGAAGAGATGTTGATGCGCCGGCTTCGCAAGGGCAGAAAGCTATTCACGTGTGTGGACCCCAAGCCAGACATGAGACTGGACAGCGTCGGGTAAACCGACAACGCAGCGCGCAGTGCATCGAGATCCGTCGCCGTGCCCTTCCACAGCCCTTCAGTTCTTGTCGCGAGCTGTTCGGACTCGCTCAACGAACGAATCGCGGCGCCTTTCGCGCAGATCAAGCCCTGGCTGGTTGGCGGCCTCGGCGGGCTACTGATGCACGTTGCGAAGCTGGACGATGTCCAGCCGATCGTTGTTGGCTTCGACCTTCCCGCGCGCCTCGTCGATCCGTGCAACAGCGCACAGCCCCTCGATGGTTTGCCCGCTCGGCGAGACGCTGTCCGCGACCAGCTCCATCTCATGGCCATACAGACCGCTGAAACGCTCGAGCAGCCATTGCTTGCGCTGCGCGCGCGGCAATGCCGGAACGCTGCCCTGGTACTGGAGCGTCACCAGGACGGACTCGGTACCGTCGGGCAGCTTCTGCAACGCGCCGTCGCGGCGTAGGCGGGTGATTTCAGCGGGCTCGGCCATATTTCGGACATCATAATTCGGAATCGTGCCGCGTGTCTGCGAATGGAACCATCTTCCGCTCGGAAATCGGTCGTGGCGGCAGGCGCTTCGCCCGTCGACTTCAGGACAGGACCTCCAATCACTTCGGGGCCAATCAGGAAATCGTCCGCGAATGGCTGGTCCGGCGTCTCCGTATTGCCGACGCGAGCGATTCCCAGTCCGGGATGAATCGAAACTTCGACGATCTGGCCGAGATGGCTGGTCATAGTATCTTCCGTTCGCCGCCGATTGTCGGAAATATAAACGATAAACGCGCGTAGCCTGCCGCGAGGAAACCCTCGACGATCATCTTGCCGATTCCGCGCGAGCCGCTCTTGACGAGCGCGATGCGGCCGTCGAGACCGAAATGTCGTGCGCTGCGCAGCGGATCTGCTGGACTGATCCGTTGAGCGGGTTGCGAGGGCCGCGGGGACACCGGTGCTGCTGGAGTTCAGCGCCAAGAAGGGACTGGATGTCGAGTGGAGCGCACCCCAGGCGAAGGCGCAGGCGCTCGATGAGTTGGTGCTGCAGATCGAATCGCTGCAGACCTGGGTGCGAGGCAAGCTTGCCGGTCAGATGAACAAGCGCGCCATGTCGCGGTCGATCTGAACACTGACCTCATCCGGTTCAGGCACGGTGATACCGGCCAATCGCCGGGAGGCCGAGGCGGCGCCAGCGCTAAAGGCCGACATCGACCGGCTCGGGCGGCACATTGCCCAGGCACACATGGATCGTGGCTATATTGCAAGCCCGTTAGTCGACGAGGTACTCGCTGCAGGAGAGGAAATCCTCTGACGGCTCGCCACCAACTCGGCCGCATCCCGTACCGGCTTGTCCTCCATGTGGACATAGTGCATGAACATCGCCACGGTCTCGTAGTCCGTCAGCTTCATGCGTGCGGTACTGGAGTCATCGTGAAAGAAAAAAAGGGAGCCGCATCACTGCGGGCTCCCTTCATACGAGGCGTGGAGGCTTCGATTGATTCCGGACTCAGGAACTTGGTACTTCGCTTTTTTTTATGCGGTCGAACGGATCGGCGCGAGGCCGATCCGTTTCATCAGAACATGTGGCGAATACCGAACGCGACGGCTTTCGGCTTGGCGCCCGCTCCGGCGGCACCCACCGACGTGCCGCTGGCGAACACGCCGAACGCTGCGTTCGAATCGTTGCGGGTGGTACCGAACGACGCGTACAGGTTGGTGCGCTTGGACAGCGGGTAAGTGTAGGCGATGCCGTAGACCTTGGCCTTGCCTTCGGCGCCGGCGGTACCGCCGAGCAGACCGTTGCGGCCGGCTTCGGCCTTCAACTGCGTGAAGCTGGCGAGCAACTCGCCCGCGCCGATACGGACACCCGCGCCGACGTTGTAGAAGTCGAAATCGGTGCTGTCGGCTGACAGTTCCGAACGGCCCCAGCCGGCCAGCAGGCGAGCCGGTCCGAAGTCGTAACCGCCGCCGATGCCGTACTGCTTGTTGCGGTCATAACCGGCGCCGGCCGGCACGGTGGCCTGGCGCAGCTCCTGGAAGTAAGCGGACGCCGTGATGCGGTTGGCCTGGTACAAGGCCGATACGCCGTAGATGTTGCCCTGGCTCTTCGGCTGCTCATAGCGCTCGCCGCTACCGCCCATCGCGCGGATCGTCAGGCCGCCGAAGCTGGGCGACGTGTAATGGATCGCGTTGCTGGCGCGCAGCGTATAACCGCCCGACTGCTGGTACGCGAACGCGCCACCGAACAGGCCGTAGTTGAACACGTCGGTCGCGGCGCCGGCATAGTAAGCGGGCGTGTAGTCGCGACCGAGCATCACGGTACCGAACGAACCGCCCAGGCCGACGACCGAGCGACGCGCGAAGTCGAGGCCGCCGTTGGTGCCGGCACCGGTGCCTTCGTCGACGTTCCAACTGCCTTCGGCAACGAACAGGGCCTTGAGGCCGCCACCGAGGTCTTCGCTGCCGCGAATGCCGAAACGGCTGGTCGATTGAACGCCGCTGAAGACATTGGCGGCGGCGCCGTTGTTGACGCCCGCCGCATCCCCGCGATCGGACGCGCCGACGGCGGCATCGGCAACCCCGTACAGCGTGACGCTGGTCTGAGCCATTGCCGAAAGGGGAAGCGCGGCGGCGAACAGGCCGGCAACGGAACCGGCGATCAGTGCACTTTTCAAGGGAAGGTCCTCTGATAGAGTTGTTGCGATCTTTCTTGCGGTATGGCCACCCCCCGGAGAACGGGTATGGCAGCGCCAGTCCTCATCTTGATCCCCGGGCCCGGTGGTCGGAATACGCAATCCGGAAACCAAGGGTTTCCAAACGACCGCTTGCGAGTCAGCAAAAAACGATTAGTAGTCAAGCGAGGTTTCGTAGTTTTCGATACGCTGACAACGATCTAGTGGTTAACCCTAAATTCTTGAAAAACAAGGGCAATCGTCGCCGTTCACCCCTCGCTTGCGCGAACGGAAGCTCGCTTTTCGATGATCCGGCGAGCGCCGTTCTGCGATCGAAAGCTGTCATCGCCGCGCGCCCTCCGCACCAAAGCGGGAGCCGACGATTGTCGCTCCGGAGCAACAGCCGATTTCTCGCCATCGACGCGAGGGCGCCACGTTCGCGCCGCCCTCGCGCCCTTCCGGTGTGCGCCCTCGCCGTGCGCGCCGTCGTTCACCCGCCC
>JASGFT010000060.1:0-25904 GCA_047605425.1 Burkholderiaceae bacterium
CCGACTTGACGACCTGCGGCAGGAACATCTTGCCGGCGCCGAACAGATCGCCGACGACGTTCATGCCGTCCATCAGCGGCCCCTCGATGACCTCGATCGGCCGGCCGCCGCGCGCTTCGATCTTGCGCCACGCCTCTTCGGTGTCGTCGACGATGAACTGCGTGATGCCGTGGATCATCGCGTGGCTCAATCGCTGCTCGACCGCCACCGGTGCCTCGGGCGTGCCGCGCCACGCGAGGTTTTCCTCTTTCTTGGCGCCGCCGGCCTTCAGCGTGCCGGCGAACTCGATCATCCGTTCGGTGGCGCTCTGGCTGGTGTCCTCGCCATCGCGATAGACGGGCTTGCGATTGAGCACGACGTCCTCGACGCGCTCGCGCAATACCGGATCGAGCTGGTCGTAGACGCCGACCATGCCGGCGTTGACGATGCCCATCGTCATGCCGGCGCGGATCGCGTGGTACAGGAACACCGTATGGATCGCCTCGCGCGCCGGGTCGTTGCCGCGGAACGAGAACGACACGTTGGAGACGCCGCCGCTGATCTTGGCGTGCGGCAGGTTCTGCCGGATCCAGCGCACGGACTCGATGAAGTCGACCGCGTAGTTGTCGTGCTCTTCGATGCCGGTGGCGATCGCGAAGATGTTCGGGTCGAAGATGATGTCGGCGGGCTCGACGCCGACCTTATCGACCAGCAGCCGATACGCACGCTCGCAGATCTCGGTCTTGCGCGCGTAGGTATCGGCCTGGCCGGTCTCGTCGAACGCCATCACGATCATCGCCGCCCCATAGCGGCGGCACAGCGTCGCGTGATGCAGGAACGCCTGCTCGCCCTCCTTGAGCGAGATCGAGTTGACGATCGCCTTGCCCTGCACGCACTTCAGGCCCGCCTCGATGACCTCCCACTTGGAGCTGTCGATCATGATCGGCACGCGGGCGATGTCGGGCTCGCCGGCGATCAGATTCAGAAAGCGCGTCATCGCCTTCTTCGAATCGAGCATCGCCTCGTCCATGTTGATGTCGATGACCTGCGCGCCGTTCTCGACCTGCTGGCGCGCGACGGCCAGCGCCTCGTCGAACTGCTCGTTCAGGATCAGCCGCGCGAACGCCTTGGAGCCGGTGACGTTGGTGCGCTCGCCGACGTTGACGAACAGCGAATCCTCGTCGACGTTGAACGGCTCGAGCCCCGACAGCCGCAGCGTGCCGGCCGCCTTGCCTTCGTAGACGGGAACGGCGCGCGGCGGCATGCCGTCGATCGCCTGCGCGATCGCCGCGATGTGGTCGGGCGTGGTGCCGCAGCAGCCGCCGGCGACGTTGACGAAACCGGCCTGCGCGAACTCCTTCAGCAATCCCGCGGTGATGTCCGGCGTCTCGTCGAAACCGGTCTCGGCCATCGGATTGGGCAGGCCGGCGTTCGGATAGACGCAGATGAACGTATCGCACTTGTTCGACAGTTCTTCGACATAAGGACGCATCAGCGCGGCGCCCAGCGCGCAGTTCAGCCCGATCGTCAGCGGCCGGGCGTGGCGCACCGAGTTCCAGAACGCCTCGACCGTCTGGCCGGACAGGATCCGGCCCGACGCGTCGGTGACGGTGCCCGAGATCATGATCGGCAGCGTCGGCAGGCCGGCGGCCAGGCGCTCGGCGAAGATCTCGTCGATCGCGAACAGCGCCGCCTTGGCGTTGAGCGTGTCGAAGATCGTCTCGACCAGCAGCACGTCGGCGCCGCCCTCGATCAGCGCGCGCGTCTGCTCGTCATAAGCGGCGCGCAACTCGTCGAACGTGACGTTGCGCGCGGCCGGGTCGTTGACGTCGGGCGAGATCGACGCGGTCTTGGGCTGCGGGCCGAGCGCGCCGGCGACGAAGCGCGGCCGCTCGGGCGTCGAGTACTTGTCGCAGGCGGCGCGCGCCAGCCGGGCCGACACGAGGTTCATCTCGCGGGCCATCTCGGGCATGTGGTAGTCCGACTGCGCGATCGTCGTCGCGCCGAAGGTGTTGGTCTCGATCAGGTCGGCGCCGGCCGCCAGGTACTGCTCGTGGATCTCGCTGATCACCTGCGGCTGCGTCAGCGACAGCAGCTCGTTGTTGCCCTTGACGTCGTGCGGATGGTCGGCGAAGCGCTCGCCGCGATACTGCTCCTCGGTCAGCTTGTAGCGCTGGATCATCGTGCCCATCGCACCGTCCAGGATCAGGATGCGGCGGGCCAGCAGCTCGCGCAGCCGGGTTTCGGTGGGCGAGCCGCCGTGAGCGGGCGAGGACGCGCCTTCGGCGGAAACGGAGATCGAGGCGGGCGAGGCTGACACGGGGCGGTCCTGGTCCGGATGGCGGGGAACCGAAAATTGTATCAACCAGCCCCCGAACGGACCCGCCGACGGCGGCGGCGAGGGCCGCGCGCCACCTGCCCGCGCGTCACTCGTCGTCGTCGGCCAGCCAGAGCATCAACATCGACAAGCAGCCTGCTGCCACCATCGAACTCAATGTGATCGCGGTCATGGTCATGTCGAGAACCTGGGTTCCGGGTCGGCGCCTGGCATCGTCGGTCGACACCAACGGCCCGACGAGGATAAGCGCTGTCTGTATCTGGAGCGTTTCTGCCCGGCGATGATCGGAGATCGCCCGATCGCACCGCCAGCCCGCGCAGACTGCGGCCCGGGCGCCGGGCATGCATGACGCCAGGCTGACAATCCGGCGGCGGGCAACCGGACTGTGAAACTTGCCGACCGGTCAGAATTCGTGAACGAATCGGACGCGGCCGATTCGTTCACAGATTCTCAAACCGTCGCGATCGGCGTGGCCGGCGAGCCGACGGCCCCGGGCAGCCGCAGCGGCGGCGCGGTCAGCAGGAAGCGGAAGCGCCGGTGCTCGCGCAGCCAGCGGGCCAGCGGCGTCAGGTGCCAGATCTCGCCCAGGTGGACGCCCAGCTTGAACAGGCAGTGCTCGTGCAGCGGCAGCGCGGCGCAGCAGCCGACGTGGCGGGTCGCCGGATGCGCCTCGACCGCGTAGTTGTCGGCGATCAGCGCGACCAGGCCCGAATCGGTGATCCATTGCAGCAGCTTCTCGTCGCGGCCGTCGAGCACCGCGCAGCTCGTCTCCAGCACGTGCGGATCGGGCTGCCGATTCATGTCGAGCAGCCGCTGCGCGAAGCCGGTGTGCAGGCACACCATGTCGCCGGGCTCGACGATGACGCCGTCGGCATCGATGATGCGCCGCAGCTCGTCGTAACCGATGACCGCGCGCGCGTCGCCGTGATGGGCGTGCAGGTCGATCATCACCGCGCGGCCCTGCGCGCAGCGCTCGGCCATGTTCTGGATGCCCAGCGCGACGGCGTTGGACGTCGACACCCTGGACTGGCTCTGCGCGCCGGCGTCGTCGCCCGAGACCGGGCCGATCACGTGCTCATCGGCGCGGTAGCCGTTGTAGTAGACCGCCTCGGGGATGCCGTCGCCGTCGGCGTCGAACATCGAGCCGACGTGCGCCAGGCTGTCCCATTGCGTCGAGTACTGCAGGTGCATGACGACGAGGTCGTCGCTGATCACGTCGGTCTGCTGGTCGTTGTCCTTGAACAGCCGGTAGTTCATGTTCGGACGACCTTCGCGCAGCGTCGGCCGCAGCACCGGCGGCAGCCGGCGGGGGTTCAGCACGTTGCCGCCCGGGTAGTCGAGCGGCAGGCTCAGGCAGAACGTCCTGCCCTCGCGGACTTCGGCGATGCCCTGCAGCACCTTGGTCGGTGTCAACAGGTTCATGCGTCCGGCTTGGTCGTCGGGGCCGAAATCGCCCCAGTTCGATCCGGGCGGACGCCGCTTCCAGCGCGGCGATGCGCTCATCGTCAGGTCTCCTTCTTCGTTCGTGCAATGCGCATCGCCGAGGATAGCCGATCAACCCGCCGTCATCGCCTCGGCCGCGCGCACCGCCGAGGCCCACGCCCACTGGAAGTTGTAGCCGCCGAGCCAGCCGGTCACGTCGACGACCTCGCCGATGAACACCAGCCCCGGCGACCGGTGCGCGCCCATCGTGCGCGGATCCAGCTCGTCGGTGGCCACGCCGCCGACGGTGACCTCGGCCTTGCGGAACCCCTCGGAGCCGACCGGCGTCAGCGGCCACGCGCGCACCGCCTGGGCCAGCGCGTCGAGCCGGCGATTGGCCACCTGCGGGATCCGCTCGCCGGCCAGATCCGCGAACGCCGATTGCGCGAGCCAGCCGCCGGCCAGCCGCTTGGGCAGCCACTGCGCGAGCACCGTCTCGACGAAGGCCCGCCCGCCGCGCTTGGCCTCGTGCAGGCCGGCGGCCAGGTCCTGCCCGGCGGCCAGGTCGATCGACAGCGCCTGGCCGGGCCGCCAATAGCTGGAGATCTGCAGGATCGCCGGCCCCGACAGGCCGCGATGCGTGAACAGCAGATCCTCGCGGAACGTCGGGCGGCGGCCTTCGGCGGCGACCTCGATGTCGACTTCCAGCGACAGCCCCGACAACGCCGCGAACGGCGCCCAGGCCTGCGGATCGAAGCGCAGCGGCACCAGCCCGGGCCGCGGCTCGACCACGCGCAGGCCGAACTGGCGCGCGATCCGGAACCCGAAGTCGCTGGCGCCGATCGCCGGAATCGACAGACCGCCGCTGGCGATGACCAGGTGCCGCGCCAGCACCGTGCCGCCGGGCGTGTCGATCTCGTAGCGGGCGCCGTCGGCCGCCCCGTCGCGCGCACGCACCGCCGACGGCGCGCAGTCCTGCCACAGCAGCACGTCGCCGCGCGCCATCTCGTCGCGCAGCATCGCGATGATCCGCTCGCTCGAATCGTCGCAGAACAACTGGCCGCGATGCTTCTCGTGATGGTCGATGCCGTGGCGCCGCACCAGCGCGATGAAGCGCGCGGGCGCGAAGCCCCGCAGCACGTCGCGCACGAAGCGCGGATCGCCGCCGAGGAAGCGCTCGGGCCGATCCGCGTGCACGTTGGTGAAGTTGCATCGGCCGCCGCCCGAGATGCGGATCTTCTCGGCGAGGCGGCGCGAATGGTCGATCACCAGCACGCGCGCGCCGCGCTGGCCGGCGACGCCGGCGCACATCATGCCGGCGGCCCCGGCGCCGACGACCACCACGTCGAATGACTTCAAGCACGCTCCCGGGCGCCGCCGATGACGCGACGGCGGCAGGCGACCGTCCGGGCCGCGCCGGTGGTCCGGGCGTTCAGCAATCGAGCGCCTCGCGCACGCACGCGACCTGCGCCTGCAGCGCGGGCGGCGCCTCGCGTTCGCCCGACAGCACCGACTGCATCCACGCGGCGCAGGCCACGACGTCGTCGCCGGGCGGCAAGGGCATCACCTGCCCGACCGGCAGGGCCTGCCCGGCGAGCGCGATCGCCGACTGGCCGCCGAACAGCCGGTCGATGCGGGCGTGGCGCCGCGGATTGGCGAACACCTCGCCCTCGGTGCCGCGGCTGACCAGCGCATGCGCGCTCAGCCGCAGCAGCAGCTCGCGCTGCAGCAGCTCGAACTCCGGATGCGTGTACGAAGCCAGCAGCAGGCAGCGCGGGTCGCCGACCGGATTGACGAGCTTGGCCAGCGTGTGGCCGACGTTGCGCACGCCCAACTGCCAGCGCAGGTCCAGCAGCCGCGACAGCCGGGGACTGAGCACGTCGATCGGCACGAACACCGGCAGGCTGCGCGCGAGCAGCGCCGGCACGTCGTCGATGCGGGTCGCGACGTCCAGGCCCATCGCCCGCATCAACTGGTACGTGGTGACGCGGCCCGGATCCTGCCGCACGCCGTGCACGATGACCTGGATGCCGCAGTCGGCCAGCAGGCAGGCCAGCAGCGGCGTCAGGTTGGCGAGCTTGCGCGAGCCGTTGTAGCTCGGAATCGACACCACCGGCCGGGCCGGATCGACGGGCACGTGGCGGATCCACGGCGCGAGCGCGGTCAGCCCGGCGGCCAGCTCGTCGACCGATTCGCCCTTCATCCGCCAGGCGATCAGCACCGCGCCGACCGCCAGGTCGCTCAGCTCGTCGGCCAGCAGGCGTTCGAACAGGACCCGGGCACGCTCGAACGACAGACCGCGCGCGCCATGCCGCCCGCGGCCGATCTCGTGGATCGCCTCGGTGATCGAAAAGTCATCCTTCCGTCCGGTCGACACCTGCCTGACCTGCGCCTCGATGCTCGCCACTGCGTTCTCCTCCGATGCTGATCGGCCCGCCCGCGACAAGACTCAGCAAGAAGCGGGCCCGCCCCCTTGCCACGGCCGCCATCGGGCGGTAGCGTCGCGTCATGAGCGACGCGGTGATCTTCTTCTGCCACGGTTCGCGCGATCCGCGCTGGCGCGAGCCGTTCGATGCGATCGCGCGAGCGTTCGCCGACCGCTATCCGCGCACGCCGGTCCGGCTGGCGTTCCTCGAGCTGATGTCGCCCGGCCTGGACACGGCGATCGACGAGTTGGCCGGCGCGGGCGCGCGCGCGATCCGCGTGCTGCCGCTGTTCCTGGCGCCGGGCACGCACACCCGGCGCGACCTGCCGGCGCTGATCGCGGCCGCGCGCGAGCGCTGGCCGGGCCTGCGGATCGGCGACGGCCCGACGCTGACCGAGGTGGCCGCGATCCGCGAGGCGATCGTCTCGTGGGCCGCGCCGGGCGACCCACGGTGACGGGCGCCGCGGCGCGGCCGGACGGCCGTCATCGCCCCCAGCGCAGGCACTGTTGGCGCACGACTTCGCCGAGTTGCTGTTCGCTTTCATAAGTGGCGCGGATCCAGCTCGCATCGTTGCCGCGCGACGTCACGTCGTCGCGCACCAGGCGGCACGCATCCTCGGCCCCGAGGCGGATCGCATGCGGCTCGATGCGCACCAGCGTGGCCAGGATGTCATCGCGCAGCGTGCGGTGCTCGTGTGTCTGCGGATCGACGAAACCCGCATCGAAGCCATGGCGGCAGGCCTGGAAGCGGTTGAACGAATAGACGAGGTAATCGTCCTCGGCCGGCGAGAACGGCGTTTCGGCCTGCAGCCAGGCGGCCACGCACTGGATGTAGGCGGCGATCCCCGCGGCCTTCTCGATCGTCAGCGGCGTATCGAGCACCCTCACCTCGATCGTACCGAACTCGGGCTTCGGACGGATGTCCCAGTAGAAGTCCTTCATGCTGCGCACGACGCCGGTTCCGGTCATCTTGTCGAAATAGGCGCCGAAGGTCTCCCAGTCGGTGATCAGCGGCGCCCGCCCCGACAGCGGAAACGCCGACACCGAGTTCAGCCGCGCCGAGTGGTAGCCGGTGTCGTGCCCCTGCACGAACGGCGACGACGCCGACAGCGCGATGAACTGCGGGATGAAGCGCGACAACTGGTGCAGCAGCGTCAGCGCGGCCCCCGGGCTCGCGCAGCCGATGTGCACGTGCTGGCCGAAGACCGTGAACTGCTTGGTCAGGTAACCGTACAGCGCCGACAGCTCGATGAAGCGCGGCTCGTCGTAGATGCGCCGCTTGCTCCAGTCCTGGAACGCGTGCGTGCCGCCGCCGCTCAGGCCCACGTTCAGCAGGCGCGCGCAGTCGACCAGCGCATCGCGGATCTCGCGCAACTGCTCGAGCGCGTCGCGATAACCGCGGCAGACGCCGGTCGACAGCTCGATCATGCTGTTCGTGATCTCGGGCTTGACCTCGCCGGGGATCGTGCGCGACTTCATCAGGCGCAGCAGGTCGGCCGCCCCGGGGCTCAGGTCGTAGTGATGCAACTCGATGATCTGCAGCTCCAGCTCGACGCCGATCGTCAGCGGATCGGACGAGCGGAACGCTTCGAGCCGCGCGGACATCGTCGTCGGGGTCGCCGTCATCGCACGTCTCCTTCACGCACCCAATGCAGCGCGGCGCGCACGACGATCGGCCCGGCCAGCTCGACGAACGCCACGGCGCTGACCAGCACCGACCCGATTTGCCCGGCATAGGCGGGCGCGAACGCATTGAGGTTCGCGTACATCACCAGCGCCGGCGCCGACAGCGGCAGCCCGGTCAGCCCCAGCGCCGTGCCCTGGCGCAGCGACAGGCCGCTGGGCCCCGCCAGCGCGATGGCCGCCGCCATCTTGGCGGCCTGGCGCGCGACGATCAGCGCCAGCGCGAGCCCGCCGCCGGCCGCGATCAGCTCGGGCGACCACGCGGCGCCCGTCGTCACGAACAGCATCAGCACCAGCACGACGCCGGCGGTGCCCGACGGGCCCGGCCCGCTGCCGGCTCGCTTGCTCAGGTTCTTGAGCATCAGCCCGGCCAGCAGCGGCACCAGCAGCGAAGAGGCCTGCACGATCGACGCGAGCGACAGCGCCAGCAGCACCAGCCCGATCACCAGCACCTTCGCGTGCTCGTTGCGCAGGTCGACGCGCCGGGCCAGCACGATGACCGCGCCGGCCAGCAGCGCGGCCAGCACCAGCGAACCGGCGAGTTGGTAGAACGGCAGCGCGATCGCGTTCCATCCATCGCCGCCGGCCTCGTGCATCAGCCAGCCGCCGACGAAACGCGACGCCAGCACGGCCAGGCAGGTGTTGACGCCGGACATCACGATCATCCGCTCGGTCACCTGCCCGGCCGCGCCGTACTCGGAGGCCACGCGCAGCAGCACCGCCGGCGAGGTCGCCATCGCGATCGCGGCCAGCGGCACCGAGACGTGGCCGGGCGCGCCCAGCCAGTGCAGCACGCCGAGCACGGCGACGAAGCTCAGCAGCGATTCGAGCAGGCAGTAGCCGAGCAGCCAGGGATTGCTGCGCAGCCAGCGCAGGCTGATCCGCGAGCCCGCCTCGAACAGCAGCACGGCCAGCGCCAGGTCGAGTACGATCTGCGCGGCGGCCGGCAGGCGGGCATCGATCAGCCCCACGCCGAACGCGCCGGCCGCCAGACCCGTCGCCACGTATCCGGCCACCCGTGGCAGGTGCAGATAGCGCAGGCCGAGCTCGCCGATCACGCCGGCGAGCACGAGGCAGACGGATACCCAGAAGACCGGGCCCGACGCGGGAGGCCATTGAATGTCGAAGACCCGGAATGTCTCCACGTCAGATTCCGATGAAGCGTTGTCGTCATTTGTCGTCATGCATGGGGTCGGCGCAGAACCCCGTCCGTTACGAGGGTCGTCCGCCGCGATGGGCGGCGACGATCGGCGCGCGACCGGGGGGCAGGATAACATTGCACCATCATGGACCCTGACGAGGATGAACGGCCGGATCCGCCGGCCGTGCGACTGGACCGCGTCGACAAGCGCTATGCGCGCGGCACGCTCGCGCTGTCGGGACTGTCGCTGGCGATCCGGCAGTGCGAGTTCGTGTCGCTGCTCGGACCGTCGGGTTGCGGCAAGAGCACCGTGCTGCGCCTGATCGCCGGGCTGACGCCGCCGTCGGCGGGCACGGTGACGGCGGCGTCGATCGCTCCGCTGTCCTGCGCGCACGACGCGCCGCATGCCCCGGCCGCCGAGCCGGCCGCCAGATCGGCCGGTGTCGCCGTCGATCGGATCGGTTTCGTTTTCCAGGAGCCGACGCTGATGCCGTGGGCCAGCGTGGCCGACAACGTCGCGCTGCCGCTGCGGCTGCAGCGATGCGGGCGCGAGCAGGCGCGCGCGCGCGTCGACGAAGTGCTGGCGCTGGTCGGCCTGTCGGGCTTCGCGCACGCATATCCGCGCGAGCTGTCCGGCGGCATGCGCATGCGCGTGTCGCTGGCGCGGGCGATGATCACGCGGCCCCGGCTGCTGTTGCTCGACGAACCGTTCGCCGCGCTCGACGAGATCACGCGCGCGCGGCTCAACGACGACCTGCTCGCGCTGTGGGCTTCGCATCGGCTGACCGTCGTGTTCGTCACGCATAGCGTCTACGAATCAGTCTATCTGTCGAATCGTGTCGTCGTGATGTCGGCGCGGCCCGGACGCGTGCATGCCGACCTGCGGATCGACGCCCCGGCGCCGCGTAACGAGCTCTATCGGACCTCGGCCGAGTACGGCCGGCAGTGCCGGCAGGTCTCCGAGGCGCTGCGCGACGCGCAGCACGCGGAACCGGCGCGCGCATGACGGGCGGCAAGCCGGGAGCGGCCGCGCGCATCGCGCTCGCGCTGGCCGTCATCGCCGCCGCGCTGCTGGGCTGGGAGGCGCTGGTGCGCGGGCTGGCGATCCCGCCCTACCTGCTGCCCGCGCCGAGCCGCGTCGCGCGCACGCTGGTCGAGGACTGGCCGACGCTGGCGCCGGCATGGCGATTCACGCTGATGCTCAGCTTCAGCGCGCTGGCGCTCGCGGCGGCCGGCGGCGTGCTGCTGGCCGTCGTGTTCGCCAGCTCGCGCTGGGTCGAGGCCGCGCTGTTCCCGTTCGCGGTGATCCTGCAGGTGACGCCGATCATCGCGATCGCGCCGCTGATCCTGATCTACGTCGACAGCACGTTCGCCGCGCTGTTGATCTGCGCGTGGATCGTCGCGTTCTTTCCGATCCTGTCGAACACCGTCATCGGCCTGCGCGCGATCGACCCGAACCTGCGCGACCTGTTCTTTTTGTACCGCGCCTCGCGCTGGCAGCGGCTGCGCCTGCTGCTGGCGCCCAGCGCGCTGCCTTATTTCCTGGCCGGATTGAAGATCGCCGGCGGCCTGTCGCTGATCGGCTCGGTGGCCGCCGAGTTCGTCGCCGGCTCGGCCGGCAAGGAGACGGGCCTGGCCTCGCGCGTGCTCGAAGCGAGCTTCCGCAGCGAGGTGCCGAGGATGTTCGCGGCGCTGTTCCTGATCTCGGTCAGCGGCATCCTGATCTTCGCGCTGTTCGGCGGCCTGTCGCGCTGGCTGCTGGGACGCTGGCACGAGAGCGAGTTGCAAGGCTGAACCACGGGCGTGGCACAATCGACCGGGACCATCCCTGCCCAGTCCATCTGACGATGAAGCCGTCCGCCGCCGCACGTTCTCCGTCATTCGCCCTTCGCCCGCCGGCCCCTCGCCTACCGGCCGGGACGCCGCTTGCGCCGGCCCGCGCCCCGCGTGCGTCTGCCGACCCACGGCTGCCGCCGACCGGGATGCCGCACCGGCCCGCCGCGATCATGCGCCTGGCCGCGCGGCTGCTGGCGATGCTGCTGCTCACCGGCGCGGCCGCCGGCTCGGCGCTGGCCCAGACCCAGACCCAAGCCCAGCCCGGAACCCGGACCCAAGCGCCCGACAAGGTCTCGTTCGGCACCAACTGGCGGGCGGAGGGCGGCCACGGCGGCTTCTACCAGGCGCTGGCCGACGGCACGTACAAGCAATACGGGCTGGACGTGACGATCGTGCAGGGCGGTCCGCAGGTGAACAACCGCCCGCTGTTGGCCGCCGGCAAGCTCGACTTCCTGCTGGCCGGCAACCTGCTGCATTCGTTCGACAATGCGCGCAACGAGATCCCGACGATCGCGGTCGCCGCGTTCTTCCAGCGCGACCCGCAGATCCTGATGGCGCACGAGGGCGTCTACGCCGATTTCGCGGCGCTCAAGACCGCGCGCACGATTCTGATCGGCAAGGACGGCCAGTTCAGCTTCTGGCAATGGCTGAAGAGCGAGTACGGCTTTCGCGACGAGCAGCTTCGTCCGTATGCGTTCAACCTCGGGCCGTTCCTGAAGGACGACAAGCTCGTGCAGCAAGGCTATGCGAGCTCCGAACCGTTCACGGCGATGTCGCAGGGAGCGCGACCGCGGGTGTTCCTGCTGGCCGACCACGGCTGGAGCACGTACAGCACGACCATCGAGACCCGCGCCGAGCTGGTCCGCACGCGCCCCGATCTCGTGCGGCGCTTCGTCGACGCGTCGATCATCGGCTGGGTCAACTTCCTGTACGGCGACCACCGGCCCGCTTACCAGTTGATCCGGCAGACCAACCCCGAGGTGACCGACGCGCTGCTCGACTACGAGCTGAAGGTGTTCCGCGAGCGCGGCATCGCCGATTCGGGCGACTCGCTGACGCGCGGCATCGGCGCGATCGACATGGCCCGCGTGCGCGAGTTCCTCGACAAGATGATCAAGGCCGGGCTGTACAAGCCCGGCGAGGTCGACGTCGACAAGGCGGTCACCGACCGCTTCGTCAACCACGGCGTCGGCGTCGACCTGCGCAAGAAGCTCGCGCGCTGAGCCCGCCGACCAAGGAGACGAAAAGACGATGGCCGAACGATCGATCGCCCCCGGCGCGCTGCACGACTGGACGATGGCGCTATGGCGCTGCGCGGGCTCGAGCGAGGACGAAGCGAGGCAGACCGCCGATCACCTGGTCGGCGCCAACCTGTCCGGTCACGATTCGCACGGCGTCGGCATGGTGCCGCGCTACGTGCAGTCGTTCCTGAACGACGAGCTGCGGTTGAACCAGTGCGTCGAGGTCGTGATGGATAGCGGCACGATGCTGACCGTCGACGGCCGGCGCGGCATGGGCCAGGCGGTGACGCACCAGGCGATGGCGCTCGCGATCGAGCGCGCGCGCCGGCACGGCGTCTGCGTGCTGGGCCTGCGCAACTCGCACCATCTGGGCCGCGTCGGCCACTGGGCCGAGCAGGCGATCGACGCCGGGCTCGTGTCGATCCATTTCACCAACGTGGCCAGCAAGCCGGTGTCGGTGGCGCCGCACGGCGGGACCGAAGCGCGCTTCATCACGAACCCGTTCACCGTCGGCATCCCGCGCGGCGAATCGCCGCCGATCGTGCTCGATTTCGCGACCAGCTCGATCGCGATGGGCAAGGTGCGCGTCGCATACAACAAGAAGACGCAGGTGCCGCCCGACTCCTTGCTCGACTCGGACGGACAGGTCACGCGCGACCCGGCCGCGATGTTCGCGCCGGCCAGCGGCAAGACCGGCGCGCTGCTGCCGTTCGCCGGCCACAAGGGCTATGCGCTGGCGGTGGTCTGCGAGCTGCTGGCCGCGGCGCTGACCGGCGGCACGACCTGCCAGCCCGACAACCTGACGATGACTTACGGCGTGTGGAACAACATGCTGGCGATCGTGTTCGATCCGGCCCGGATCGGCTCGAAACAGGCATTCGAGCAGGAGGCGCGCAAGTTCGTCGAATGGGTGCAGTCGGCCCGCCCGCGCGAGGGCTTCGACGCGATCCTGATGCCCGGCGATCCGGAGCGGGCCAGCGCGCGCGAACGCGCCGAAGCGATTCCGATCGACGACGGCACGATGGCGCAGCTCGACGCGGCGGCCCGGGCGATCGCCGAACGGCTCGGCGACCGGCACGCGCCGCCGCCGGGCCCGTTGTCGGCGCGCTGCCTGCCGGCCGCCGCGCGGTCCTGACCCGGAGCGCGGCGCGGGAGAACGCATGCGAACCTTCGTCCTGAAACAGCGCGTGGATTTCGGCGACTGCGATCCGGCCGGCATCGTCTTCTATCCGAACTGCTATCGCTGGTTCGACCGCGCGACGCATCACCTGTTCGCCGCCTGCGGCTACACGTTCGGCCAGGTACGGCGCGATCTGGACCTGATCGCATGGCCGCTGGCCGACGCCGGCGCGCGGTTCCGGCTGCCGGTGACGGCCGGCGACGAGATCGAGATCCATTCGACGGTGACCGACATCAACGACAAGACGTTCCGCGTGCAGCACCGGATCCGGCGCGACGGCGAACTGATGGTCGACGGTTTCGAGGTCCGCTTCCTGGCACGGCAGATCGGCGACGAACCGGTGCGGCTGCAGACCGTGCCGATGCCCGAAGCGATGCGGGCCGGCCCGAGATGAGCGACGCGCACACGACGCCCGGCGACGGGCAGGCGCTGGACCTGGTGATCTTCGGCGGCACCGGCGACCTGTCGATCCGCAAGCTGCAGCCGGCGCTGTACATGGCCTTCGTGCACGGCGGCCTGCCCGCCGGCGTACGGATCGTCGCGATCGGCCGGCGACCGCTGGACACCGCCGCTTATGTCGAACGGGTGCTCGACCAGTCGCGCGCGTTCATCAGCCCGGCCTCGCTGAACGACGATGCGTGGCGGCGCTTCGCCGCGCTGATCGACTACGTGGCGCTCGATGCCGGCCATCCCGACGACTACCAGCGGCTGGGCCACGCGCTGCGCACCGGCCACGCGCGCCAGGTGTACTACCTGGCCACCGCGCCCGACCTGTTCGTCGGTATCTGCGAGCAGCTCGCGCACGCCCGCCTGCTCGGCGCGCGCTCGCGCGTCGTGCTCGAAAAGCCGCTGGGCCACGACCTGGCCTCGGCGCGCGAGATCAATCACCAGGTGGGCCGCCACTTCAGCGAATCGCAGATCTTCCGCATCGATCATTACCTGGGCAAGGAGACGGTGCAGAACCTGATGGTGCTGCGCTTCGGCAACGCGCTGTTCGAGCCGCTGTGGCGGGCGCCGCACATCCGCAGCGTGCAGATCACCGTGGCCGAGACCGTCGGCGTCGGCAGCCGCGCCGGCTTCTACGATCACACCGGCGCGCTGCGCGACATGGTGCAGAACCACCTGCTGCAGCTTCTGTGCATCGTCGCGATGGAGCCGCCGGTGTCGCTGGACCCGGACGCGGTGCGCGACGAAAAGCTCAAGGTGCTCAGGTCGCTGCGGCCGATGACGCCGGCCGACGTGCGCCGCGACGTCGTGCGCGGCCAGTACATCGAAGGCGCGATCGACGGCCAGGCCGTCGTCGGCTACCGGCAGGAGTCCGGCGTCGACCCCGGTTCGACGACCGAGACCTTCGTCGCGCTGCGCGCCTACGTCGACAACTGGCGCTGGGCCAACGTGCCGTTCTTCCTGCGCACCGGCAAGCGCCTGAACAAGCGCCGCTCGGAGATCGTCATCCACTTCACCGACCCGCCGTTCTCGATCTTTCCGGACGAGCAGCCGCGCACGGTCAACCGGCTGATGATCCAGTTGCAGCCCGAAGAGCTCGTGCAGTTGCAGATCCTGGCCAAGGAACCGGGCAGCGGCATGCAGCGCCGGCCGGTCAGCCTGGACCTGGACCTGCACGCGGCGTTCGCCGAGCGACGCGCCGAGGCTTATGAGCGCTTGCTGATCGACGTCGTCAAGGGCCGGTTGACGCACTTCATGCGCAACGACGAGCTCGAGGCCGCCTGGGCCTGGATCGAACCGATCCTGCACTGCTGGAACGGACACGGCAGCCGGCCGTCCCCTTATTTCGCCGGCACCTGGGGGCCCAATCCGTCGTCGACGCTGTTGACCCGCGACGACCACGCGTGGTCGGAGGACCTGATCGAATGAGCATCATCGAACACCGGCTGCCCGACGACACGGCGCTGGCGGGCGCGCTGGCCGACGACGTCGCGCGCCGGCTGCAGGACGCGATAAGCGCCCGCGGCCATGCGCTGCTGTGCGTGTCGGGCGGCCGCTCGCCTGTGCCGTTCTTCGACGCGCTGAGCGGGCACGCGCTCGACTGGGCGCGCGTCACGGTGACGCTGGTCGACGAGCGCTGCGTGCCGCGCGCGCATCCGGACAGCAACGCGGGGCTCGTGCACCAGCATCTGCTGACCGGACTGGCAGCCGCCGCGAGCTGGATCGACCTCGTCGACGAAGCGGGCGGTGACGCCGACGCACAGGCCTCGAGGGCCGCCGCGCGCGTCCGCCCGCTGTGGCCGGCCGACGTCGTCGTGCTGGGGATGGGAACGGACGGGCACACCGCGTCGATCTTTCCGGGCGTCGACGGCTTCGATGCGCTGACCGGCGCCGACAACGACGCGCTGTACGCGGCCGTCACGCCTCTCGACGCCCCCCACCAGCGGATCACGCTGACGTTGCGCGCGCTGCGGCAGGCGCGCCACCGGGCGCTGCAGTTGAGCGGCGACGACAAGCTGGCCGTCTATGCGCAGGCCCGGACCGGGGCGGACCCCGCTCGCCCGATCTCGCTGGTGCTGGCCGGCGCGCCGACCGAGGTGTGGATCGCCGGGTAGGTACACGGTGTTCGAAGACGACCGGGACGAACCCACCGCCCACGACGGTCGGGTATAGTGCCGCCCAGGGGGCCACGACCTCCACCCATATCGGGAACGACCGCCGGGACGACCCGGCCCTCGACTTGAAAAAGGAGGGCCGGACATGGCCTGGATCACGTTGCTCGTCGCCGGGGCGCTCGAAGTCGTCTGGGCGTTCACGATGAAACTGTCGGCCGGGTTCACCCGGCCGTTGCTCAGCGTCATCACGCTGGTCACGATGATCGGCAGCGTCGTGCTGCTGTCGATCTCGATGCGCACATTGCCGCTGGGCACCGCCTACACGATCTGGACCGGCATCGGCGCCGTCGGCGCGTTCGTCGTCGGCATCCTCGCGCTCGGCGAGCAGGCGTCGCCGATGCGCATCGTCGCCGCGGTCCTGATCGTCAGCGGCCTGGTGCTGATGAAGCTGTCGTCGCCGGAATAGTGCCGCCGCTGCAATCGGACAGCACCGCCGAACGAGAAGCGGCTCACCGGCATTCAGCTCGCCAGCGCCGCCTCGATTTCGGCGAAAGTGCGCGGCTGGTCGAAACCGAGCACCGGCACGCCGAGCTGGCGGCCGATATGCGTGGCCGAGAACAGGCCGCGCACGCGCGGCTGGCCGGTCGCGGGGTCGGTATCCTCGATCAGGATGTGCTGACGGCCGAGTTTCTTCAACACCTCCAGCACATCGGCGACGCGGGCATTCAGGATTTCTCGTAGATAGTGCCTGGCCGAGAACCGAAATAGTTCATACAAATCAATGATTTGAGGTAGAATCACTGGGTCGAAGATTTTGTGTTCGACGGGCCACCTCGGATCGCGCGGCCGGGAAGAGTTCTTGAAGGCCGTTGATTTCATTGAGGATTTCCGCCTCGCTGCGCCGTTCCGGATCCGTCGTTGGTCTATTTGCTTTGAAACTTCCATTCGCCAAATCCCATGCGCAATGTGATCAATCCCCAGTTATTGCTCAATGGCGTCGACATTGGCGCGATCCATCTGGATCCGAAATCGCGTGACGACATTCCGCAGTTGCTGCGCGGGCTGCAGCACATTTACACAGAGCCTGCGCTACGCGAACGCGTCTTCGCCATCTTGCAGGAAGTCATTCCGCAACGGGTCAACGGTGAAGGCAAGGCGAGCAGCGACACGGGTCGTCCGGGAATGGAGCAATGGCGAATCCTGGTGCTGGGGGTGCTGCGGCTCGGTCTGAATGCGGACTATGACCGGATTCACGAACTGGCCAATCAGCACAGTACGCTGCGCCAGATGCTCGGGCACGCGGATTGGGGCGACAAGACCCAGTACAAGCTGCAGACCCTCAAGGACAATCTGCGTCTGTTCACGCCGGAGCTGCTGGAGCGGATCAATCAAGCGGTGGTGGACGCGGGCCATGTACTGGTAAAAAAAAAGGACCCGCAAGAAGGCCTCGCCGTCCGTTGTGACTCTTTCGTGGTCAAGACACACGTCCACTTTCCGACGGACATCAACCTGCTGTGGGATGCGAGCCGCAAGACCATCGAGATCTGTGCCGACCTGTGCCAGATCTACGGATTGACCGAATGGCGCCAGAGCGCCTACAACCTACGGCAACTCAAGAAGCGCTATCGGCGCGCGCAAAAGCTCAAGCACTCCACCTCGAAAGACCAGAGCAAGCGCCAGGACAAGGCCGCAGCGATGCAAGATGCGCATCGCGCCTATCTCGATCAAGCCCAGCACTATCTGGATCGAGCCCGCGATACGCGCCGTCGGCTCGCCTACCTCGTGCCGGCACCCGCTTTCCTGGATGAACTGGACACGTTCATGCGGCACGCCGAGCGACAGATCGATCAGATCGAGCGGCGCGTCTTGCAAGGCCAGACCATTCCTCACGAAGAGAAGGTCTTCTCCCTGTTCCAGCCGCACACCGAGTGGATCGTCAAGGGCAAGGCCGGCGTGCCGGTGGAACTGGGCCTGCGCGTGTGCGTGGTCGAGGACCAGCACCGGTTCATCCTGAACCATCAGGTCATGCAAGGCATGACCGATGATGAGGTAGCCGTGCCGATCATCGAAGAAACCCGCCAGCGCTTTGGCAAGCTTCACAGCGTCAGCATGGACAAGGGCTTTCATAGCCAAGACAACCAGGCCGATCTCAAAGCGCTTGCGAACGTCGTTGTCTTGCCCAAGAAAGGCAGACTCAGTGCGCTCGATCGGGCACGCGAATCCGACGCCGAGTTCGTACGGCTGCGCCAGCAGCATAGTGCAGTGGAGTCGGCGATCAACGCGCTGGAGCAGCATGGCCTGGACGTCTGTCCGGATCACGGCATTGTGGGCTTCGAGCGCTACGTCGCGCTGGCCGTCGTCGCGCGCAACGTGCAGCGCCTGGGCGCCATTTTGCGCCAGCAAGATGCTCAGCGAATACGCGGGCCCTACAAGAAAGCTGCCTGAACCCCTTCGAACCGTTTTCTCGATTGCTCTTTCTCGCACGGGCCGGGCGAGGTTCGTCCGAAAAACGCCAAGATCATGCCAATTGGCAATTCAATACCTCGGCCGAGCCAAAATCTCGAGCTCAGCCGCCTGATCGCACCATTGTCGACAGCTCGGCGCGGTTGGGTGGCTGAGAAAAAACCACTTTTCTGCCTGGCACTAGATACAGCGTGTCGATGGTGGCGATCGGCGTCATCAAGTCGCCGACCGTCAGCTCGTCATGCTTGACGGAGCGTGAGCGGGCGATCTGCATCGGCTTCTCACCGAGGATGTCATGCGCGGTGATGAGGCCGGCGACTCGTTCCCGGCCGCCGAGCACCATCAGTAGGCGGACGCCGCGCGAAACCATGCGGGTATTGGCTTCGCTGATCGTCTCATCGGTGTTGATGGTGACTGCGTTGACGCGGGTGAAGTCGGTCATCGCCTCGACGGCGGGCGAGTCCGCGCCGATCAGGTTGAAGCCGGAAACGCACAGCGATGCGTTCGGGGACAGCTTGTGCGTCTGTACGTGAGTCTGCAAAGTCATTTGTGTCGTCCTCCAGCAGATCATGGTGTTGTCCATGCGCAGGCACCAGGGCCGCCGGCCACTGTAGCATCGCGCGCATCGCCGAGGGTGCGGCCACAGGCTGATGACGGAGCGGGACTCAGCCTCTCAGGTCAGAAGGTCGCGCCCTGAACGATGCCAGGCGTCGGCCGACTGCGCGATCAACGCGTGCAGCGCCGCGGCCGCGGGGGACAGCACCGCCTGCCGCCGCCGGATCAGCACCAGCTCGCGCCTGACGGGAGGGTCGACGAGCTCGACCACCCTGAGCCTAGGATGACTGTCGGGATAGACGGCCAGCGCCGGCACGATCGAGGCGGCCACGCCCTGGGCGACCAGGCCCAGGGCCGTCGCACTGCGCTGCACGCGGTACTGCGCGCGTAGCACCAGGCCCTGGTCCGCCATCGCTCCCTCGAGCACCGAACGATTGCCGCTGATCTCGCCGGCCAGGATCAGCGGATGGGGTTCGAGCCGACGCCAGGCCACCCGCCGCCGGTTCGCCAGCGGATGATCGTCGCGGCAGACCAGCACGAAGCGATCGTGCAGCAGGTGTTCGCTGATGATCTCCGGATCGCGCACCTGGGTGATGGCGATGCCGAACTCGACCTCATGGCGGAGCACCGATTCGATCACGCCGCTGGAGGCGTGATCGAGGATGTTGATCCGGTTGCCGGGATGCAGCGCCGAATAGGCCTGGATCACGCGCGGCAGGAAGCACACGCCGGCCGTCGGCACGCAGGCGATCGAGACCTCCCCACGCTGGGCCTTGCCGGTCTCGCGCAGATCGGTGAGCGCCCCGGCCAGTTCGGTGACCAGCCGGCGCGCCTGCGGCAGGAACTCGCGACCGATCGTGGTCAAGGCGACGGTCCGGGTGGTGCGCTCGACCAACTGCACCCCCACGAAAGCCTCCAGATTCTGCAGACGGCGGGTCAGCGCGGTCTGGGTGATGGCCAGCGCATCGGCCGCGCCGCCGAAGCTGCCCGCTTCGGCGATCGCCAGGAAGGCCTGCAAGCCGAGAATGTCGATCTTCATGCAAGCAATGCATCAATAGGCGAAATCAATTCATTTTACATGCGAATAGGCTGCGCCCAGACTACGAAAAGCTCCGCACCACGAACACCAACCCCCTACGACCGCGACCATGGCCGAACCCGCCGCGCACCCGCCCCCTCCGGCTCTTCGCCGCTCTTCCCCGTCGGACTCGGGCGAATCCGGTCGAACCCCGACCCGGATCAGTCCCGCGCGGCTGTTCGTGGTATTCAGCGGCATCGCGCTGTCCGGTTTCGGCGGCGTGCTGCCGTTCGCTTACCGGTCCCTGGTCGAGAGGCTCCGCTGGCTGAGCGATCAGGAGTTCGGCGAGCACCTGGCGCTCGGCCAGATCCTGCCCGGACCGACCATCTGCAACATGGCCGTGCTGATCGGCTGGGAGCGCGCCGGACTGATGGGCGCGGGCGCGGCGAGCCTGGGCATGCTGCTCGGCCCGATGCTGCTGGTCATCGCGCTGGGCCTGGCCTATGCCCATTATCCGAGCCATCCGCTGGTGGCCCACGCGCTCAACGGCATGGCCGCAAGCGCGGCCGGCCTGGTCCTGGCCACCGCGCTGAAGATGGCCATCGGCCTGCTCCGTGCCGACGCGCGCCGCGCCCGCGTCGTGCTGCTGAGCGCGTTCGGCCTCGCCGCCTTCATCGGCGTGGCCGTGCTGCGCTGGCCGCTGATCGTCGTCGCGCTGGCGCTCGCCCCGCTGTCCATCCTCGCGTTTCGCGCGCTAAGGAGGCCGGCATGACCGAGCTCGACGACGGCGAGGCCTCGCTGACCAGCCTGCTGCTGTATTTCGCCGTCATGTCGCTGACCGCGGTCGGCGGTGGCGTGCTGATGATCGCGCCCGACATCGAGCGCTACATCGTCGAAGGCCATCACTGGATCACCAGCCAGCAGTTCGTGGCGGCCTATACCATCGCCCAGGCCTCACCGGGCCCGAACCTGCTGTTCGTGAGCCTGATCGGCCTGCAGGTGGCCGGCGTCGTCGGCGCGGTGGCTTCGACCATCGCGATCGCGCTGCCGACCTTCCTGCTGTCGCTGGCGGTCGCGCGCTTCATGCCGCGCGGCCAGCCGGGCCCCGTGGGCCAGGCGATCCGCAACGGTCTCGTGCCGATCTCGGTCGGCCTGCTCGCGGCGGCCGGTTTCGTGCTGGCGCGCAGCGCCGATCACGGCTGGATCACGACGGGGCTGACCATCGCCAGCACGCTGGCCTGCTGGCGCACGCGGATCAATCCGTTCTGGCTGATCGCGGCCGGCGCCGGCATCGGCATCGCGCTGCAACTGTAGTCGAGTGCGGCGACGCCGGTCAGAAACAGCCGTGGCATCGGCAAACTTGCGTCAGGCGAGCGTTGCGCCAGCGGCGCGCGCCTGACCCAGCAGGTAGTCCTGCGCCGACACCGTGCGCGTCTCCAGCCAGAACCGGCAGGTCGAGTACGGCCAGAGCGCGAAGTTGCCGCCATCGGCGTCCTGATACCAGCTCCGGCAGCCCGATGTCCAGACCGAGCCCCGGAACCCGGTCTGCAGCCTGGCATTGAACGCGTCCTGCACCGGCTGGCGGATTTCGATGCTGGCCGCGCCCCGCTCCTTCATCAGCGCCATGCATTGCATGACGTAGCGCACCTGGGCCTCGATCATGAAGATCATCGAGTTATGGCCCAATCCGGTATTGGGCCCGATCAATTGATGGAAGTTGGGATAGCCGGCCACCTGCACGCCGTAGTAGCTGCTGGCCATCCGGCTCCAGTCCTGCTGCAGGACGCGTCCGGAGCGGCCGTGGATCGGGAAGCCGTGCAGATAGCGGCGCGGATCGGCGACGAATCCGGTGGCGAAGATCAGGCAATCGACGGGTCGCGAGATCCCGTCCGCGGTGACGATCGCGTCTTCACGAATCTCCCGGATGCCCTCGGTGACCAAGTCCACATTGGCGCGCCGGAATATCGGGTAGTAGGTATTCGAAAGCAGGATGCGCTTGCAGCCGATCAGATAGTCCGGCGTCAGCCGCGCGGCCAGCGCCCTGTCCTTGACCTGGTGACGGATGAAGCGCCGCGCCAGCGCCTGCACCGGCCTGGCCAGGCCGGCGTGGCCCATGAACAGCATGCGCGCCTCGTTGCTCCAGTACAGACGCGCCCGATGCAGCTTTCTACAGCCCGGAAAGCGCGCGAACAGCGCTTTTTCGGCGCCCAGATAGCGGCGCGACATGCGCGGCATCACCCAGGCCGGCGTGCGCTGGAACACGTACAGCCGGCGCGGCTTCGACGCGATCTCCGGCAGGTACTGGATGGCGCTGGCGCCGGTGCCGATGGAAGCCACGCGCTGGCCGGCGAGATCGACGTCGTGCGCCCACTGCGCCGAATGGAATGCCTTGCCGCTGAACGTGGCAAGACCGGGTATATCAGGGATGAACGGCACGTGCAGAGGCCCCGTCGCCATCACGAAGTGGCGCGCGACGACGGCGTCGCCGCCGCGGATCTGCAGGTTCCAGCAGGCATGCTCCTCGTCGAAGCGCGCCGCGTTCACGACCCGCCCGAAGCGCACGAAGGGCCGGATGCCATGGCGATCCACGGTATCGCGCAGGTACTGGTGAATCTCGCGCCAGCCGGCGTAGCGTTCGCTCCAGTCGGCTTTCCCCGCGAACGAGAACGAATACAGATGCGACTGGATGTCGCAAGCGGCGCCCGGGTAGTGATTGAACAGCCAGGTGCCGCCGACGTCTGCGGCTTTCTCCAGGATCACGAAATCGTCGTTGCCGGCCCGGCGCAACGCGATGGCCATGCACAGGCCGCCGAAACCGGCGCCGACGATGGCGACGTCGAAGACATGGCGCTGCGGAAAGCCCGAAGAGCCGGCCGAACCGGAACCCGACTGCATGATGCCCTCCTTGGCCTTGCGCGCCCACCGGATCAGGCTTGGCCTTCCTGCGCGCTCCGGTCGAGAGTCCAGACCAGCAGTTTCCGCGACACGCGCTCGCCCAGCAAGCCCGGCTGGCCGATCCGCGAGCGTCTATCTCGCAAAGCATGACCGTAGCTGGATCGGTTTTCATCATCTGTTATGGGGATGGCAGCCCTGGCGGTCGAGAGTAGCCTCGGCGTTTGCTCAGCTCGATAGCCAGTCATGCCGATTCGCGTTCCTGTCGCATGCCGAAAGCTCGGATTCTGCCTATCGCTGCTCGCTTATGGCTTGACGGGTGGCTGTGTTGCCGTACACATCGTCGGCCCCGGCGGAAACGTACAAACCGTGCGCCATTTCGGCGTGCTGCATGTGGAGGCAAGGGAAGGTGCAAGCGTCTCGGCATCGATCCAAGGTTTTGGCGTAGTGGCCGATCCATTGGGATGGTCGATTGGCTATACACGGCAACGCTGGGCTCTCCTCGATAAGGATTGCCGCATGGTGTGGTGGGTGCCTGCCGGAGAGATGGACAAGGAAATCGCGCGCGAGTTGCTGTTGGCTGGGCGCGCCTGTGTGTTCGACGCTGAATAGTCTCAGAGGGATTGGTTTCTCGACAACCGACCGATCGTGAAAGGGTGGAGACCATGGTCATCGCAAAGTATGGGGCCGCGCTGCCGATGTACGTCTTGCTAGCCATCACCCTGGCGGGCTGTTCAACGAAGAATCCGCCATTGATGTTCGGCGACAGCACGACCTTTGGCATACGCCTCGGTAACGACACGGCAACCGGAGGAGCGTCGGTGTCCCTGGGACTGAAGGCACAGAGCATCGCGCTGGTTCCCATCACTTACAACGACTCAGATGGTTGGGCGAGGACCCTCAAGGCGGAAAGCAATGGGATGCGAGACTCCATGTCCGTGTTCGCCGTATTCGATAGTGATGCGCCGGCTGATGAGACAGAACCCGCCAAGAGCGTCGGCCTGGGCCAGATGTTCGCCACGGGGCTCGCAGCACAGAACATTACCGAAGGATACATATGTCGCGCACAGAACGATGAATGCAAGGTCAAATCGATGAAGGCCGATGATCTGGCAAGGAATGCCGCCGCCGCCGCCGACACGGCAGCGGCTCGAGCGCGAGCCACGGCAGAAGTTGCCAATGCCGCGGAGGCTGGCAGCTCCAGGTCTACTGAGCAAATTCCTGAGAGAGCGCCCGATCGGAATGAGGCGGAGAAGGTGTATGACCCAGGAGCAGGCCCGTACCAGAGACCGCTCGTCTTTCTCCGGTCCGACACCTTCGGATTCGATATTGGAGGGTCACTGGCCGAAAAAGGATTCCAGTTCGTATTGGGCTACAACAACCGCAATTTGGCATTCATTCCAGCCTACTCGAACGGACAGAACAAGCTGGTTGGAAGAATAACGGGTGGAGAACTTCAACCCGACAATGCACTTGAAAGATCACCGAAAGACGTGTTTTCCGTATTAGGACAGTTCCGCGCCAATACGCAAACATCCAAGCTCGGCTACGGCCTTCAACGATTTTTCGCAACCGGTATCGCCGCACGCAATTTGGGAAACGCTGCCAAAGCCAGCATTGCAAGCACAACGCCAGCACCACAGAAAGCCGCCCCCGAACCCGCCATCCAGCAATAAGCCGAACCACGGATTCGAAACGAACTTCACCAACCGTTCGAAAGGTTTGAACCATGCCCAAGAAGAAAAGCTCGGGTCCCGTACCGTTCCCAGCCGATGGCGAGCTGCCGGATGGCAAAGAGCTACCCGCCGGTAAGCCGCTTCCAGCCGGCGGCGCGCAACTCGGCGGAAATCAGTTTCCAGGAGGAAAGAAGTTCTCCAAGGACGCTGTGTCCGTAGACGCGGAGCTTGGCGCAGGCACGGCGGCGATGGAAGTTCCGACAGCCTCCGCCACCATTACCGGTGACGCGGTCCTCGAACTGGCGCGGCTCCACGTGGGCGAGCCCTACATACTCGGAGCGCGCGCCCCCATGGCCAACCCCGGCTGGAAAGGGCCGTGGGATTGTGCGGAGTTCGTCTCTTGGTGCGTCTACCAGACCACCGGCGTATTGTTTGGCACGCGCCCCCTGAACAACCCGGTGCTGGCCGACGCTTACACCGGCTATTGGTCCGAGCAAGCTCGAGCAACCGGCGCATTGATCACCGTCCAGGCGGCCGCCAACATTCCCGGTGCTGTCGTGTTGCGCCGTCCGGCCACAGGACAGCATGGCCACATCGTGGTGTCCGATGGCCAAGGCGGAACCGTGGAAGCCCACGACAAAGTGCACGGCGTGATCAAGGGCACGCTTTCAGGTCGACGCTGGGACACCGGCATCCTCGTTCCAGGGATCGCGTACTTCCAGAGCGATACCGTGGTCGTGCCTTCTCCAGTCGCCAGCGAGCCGCTGCGTGTCATGCACCCCTTGATGCGAGGCGACCGCGTGCGCAAGGTGCAAAGAAAGCTGCTGGCATTGAACTACCCCGTGGGAGCCGAAGACGGCATCTACGGACCGCAAACCGCACATGCCGTTCTCGCTTTCCAGGTCAGGAATGGCTTGGTTGCCGACGGGGAAGTCGGGGCGGCGACGGAGAAAGTGCTGTTCGGTTAGTAGGCTCTCTCTGCGTGGCGCGGATGGACGCGTGCCGATAGCGATGCCGACGGATCGGTCGCATCGCTTGTCCGCCGCGAAAGCTTCGGCAGGGATCGCGTCCCAAGCGAGGGAGATGTCATATGGGCAAACCGGGGCAGGCGAAACCATCGTTGGCTGCGGCCGAGCGGTTGCTGGAAACGTCACGCTACCGTGCGGCATGCACGGTCTTCGCCGCCTTGGCCGATATCGACGCGGATAGCGTGGCCGTTCGCGTCGGCTGGGGCCGGTCGCTGGCCGGGCTGGGCAATCATGAAGAGGCGGCGACGCAACTTCTCGCCGCGCTCGACGTCGATCCGGCGAGCAAGACCGCTTACCAGGCGCTGAAGGAAAGCTGGCCACGTCTACACCAGCCCGATGTGACCCTCGCCACGCTGCGGCAACGGCTCCAAGGTGTCGACATGCCTGCCGCGCGCGCGGCCTGGGCAGGGTTCCTCTGCGATATTGACAGGACCGAGCTAGTGGGCTGTGCGGTTAGTTGTGTAAC
>JASGFT010000061.1:0-25767 GCA_047605425.1 Burkholderiaceae bacterium
CCGGGGCGTTTGGGCGTGCAAGGCGGGCATGGACGAAAGACTCTCAGCCTCTCAGACGTCCGACAGCGCGCGCCGGAACTGCACGGCCTCGGCCATGTGCGCGACATCGATCCGCGTCGCGTCGGCCAGGTCCGCGATCGTGCGGGCGACCTTCCGCACGCGGACCACCGCGCGCGCCGACAGTCCCCATTGCGTGACGGCCTGGTGCAGCACCCGCCGGGCGGGCTCGGTCGCCTGGCAGACCGTCTGCAGCGCGGCGCTGTCGAGTCGCGCGTTCGGCAGGCCCTGGCGGACGATGGCCCGCCGGCGCGCCTGGCCGACGCGCGCGCGGACCGTGGCGCTGGACTCGCCGGGCGCGGCCTCGAGCAGCAGGGCGGGCGGTACGGCGCCGACCTCGAGCCGCAGGTCGATACGGTCCAGCAGCGGGCCGGACACGCGCGAGCGGTAGCGAAGCACCTGTTCGGGCCGGCAGCGGCAGCGGCCGTCGGCGGCACCGAGGTAGCCGCAGGGACAGGGGTTCATCGCCGCCATGAACTGGAAGCGCGCCGGGAAATCGACGTGGTGCATCGCCCGCGACAGCGTGACGCGCCCGGTCTCCAGCGGTTCGCGCAGCGTTTCGAGCACCGTGCGCGGAAACTCGGGTAGCTCGTCGAGGAACAGCACGCCCAGGTGCGCGAGGCTGATCTCGCCCGGTCGCGGCGGCGACCCGCCACCGACCAGCGCGACCGCCGATGCCGTGTGATGGGGCGCGCGGAACGGGCGGATGCCCCAGGCCTGGGCCGAGAAACGGCCGCACAGGCTGGCCAGCGCGGCGACCTCGCCGGCATCGTCGTCGTCCAGCGGCGGCAGGATCGTCGGCAGTCTTTGCGCGAGCATCGATTTGCCGGCGCCCGGCGGCCCGATCATCAGCACGCTGTGCTCGCCCGTGGCGGCGATCTCGAGCATCCGCCGCGCGACCGGCTGGCCGATGACGTCGGACAGATCGACACGGTTGTCGGGCATTGACGAAGGAAGCAATGCCGACGCGTCATCCGGGAAGGCCTCGGCCGCCGCGTCCCGGTCCGGTGTCGACGGCTCGCGCGGCGCCGATGCGGGTTTGCCCAGCATCGCCAGATCGCTCAGGCCGACGACGCGCACGCCATCGATCAGCCGGGCCTCGGCCGCGTTGTCGGTCGGCAGCACCAGCGTGCGGGGCGGTCCGCCGCGGCGCATCGCCAGCGCCATCGCGATCGCGCCGCGGATCGGGCGCAGCTTGCCGGTCAGCGACAACTCGCCGACGGCCTCGATCTGGTCGGACGATTCGGCGCCCAGCGCGCGCGGCCAGTCCGCCGGCAACTGGCCGCTGGCCTGCAGGATGCCGAGCGCGATCGGCAGGTCGAAACGGCCGGATTCCTTCGGCAGATCGGCCGGCGCCAGGTTGACGGTGATCCGGCGGTTCGGAAAGTCGAAGCCCAGGTGCTGCAGCGCGGCGCGAACGCGCTCGCGGCTTTCGCGGACCTCGGCCTGCGGCAGCCCGACGATGTGGAAGGCCGGCAGGCCGTTGGCCAGATGCACCTCGACGAGCACCTCCGGCGCGCTCATCGCCAGCAGCCCACGGCTGCGAATCGTGGCCAGCGCCATGGATCGGGCTCGGCGGGTCGGCGGCGAGCGGGCGAGGCGTCGGCCGGGAACCGGGACGAGGCGGCGGATCGGCGGTGCGACCGGGGCCGGCGGCGCGTCGTCCGGCGCGGGCGTCAGGCGGACGGATCGGCCGTCGTCGTCCCGGCGGGCGGCGCCTCGGCGGCCGCCGTCGCGCCGTCGCCGCTGGCCTCGAGCCGCTGGATGACGGCTTCGAGTTCGTCGACGCGCTGACGCAGTTGCTCGAGCAACTCGCCCTGGATCTGGAACTCTTCCTGCGTGACCAGGTCCATCCGCTGGAAGGTCTGCGCGACGACCGCCTTGACGTTGCGCTCGATGTCTCCGAGCGGGCTGGAGCGGAAGAAATCGCTGATCCGCGATTGCATGTCGTTCAGGAGGTTCTGCTTGTCGGTGGCCATGGCGGACTCCGTCTGAGGGCGAATCGAGTCTAGCACGCGCCTCTGGGCTTCCCATGCGCCGAGCGTCTCGGTCGGATTGCTCGGTCGAACCGATGCGGCTGTCCGTCGGACTTGCACCGTGAACGTGCCGAGGCGAGTGGGCGCACGATATTGGTGCCATTTCGCGGCGACGGGGGCGGGGCGGCCGTTCGATGGCGCATCGCATCGCCATGTGTTGCGTGGTTGGCACGGTTAATGCACAGGTACGGGCATCGGGACCGCGCGTCCTGGCAACCAGGCGACTCGTCGCATACAAGAAACGGAGAGGGAATTGAAGAACTCGTCACTACTGCGCAGCGCGCTGCTGCTGTGCTCGGTTCTGGGGGCGGTCGCGCCCGTCGCGGCGGCCGAGACGTCGCCGGTCGTCGGCAACGTCGGATTCGCGTCGGAATACCGGTTCCGCGGACTGTCGCAGTCCGACTTCAAGCCGGCGTTGTCGGCGGGCCTGGACTACGCGCACGACAGCGGCCTGTATCTGGGCACCTGGGCATCGAGCATCTCGTGGCTGTCGGACGCCGGCGTCGGCGGCAGCAGCATCGAGTGGGACGTGTATGGCGGCTACAAGGGCAGCGCCGGGCCGATCAGCTACGACGTCGGCGGCCTGTACTACTATTACCCGGGCCGCTATCCGGAGGGCTTCACCCGTCCTTATACGTTCGAGCTGTACGCGGCCGGCACCTGGGAGTTCCTGACACTGAAGTACTCGCACGCGTTGACCAACGCGTTCGGCTTCACCGACAGCAAGAACTCGAGCTATCTCGATGTGTCGGCCACTTACCCGATGATGGAAGGCCTGAATCTCGTCGCGCACGTCGGCCGCCAGTGGATCAAGGGCTCGGGCGAAGTCGGCCGCTCCAAGAGCGATTGCTCGTACACGGACTGGAAGCTCGGCGTCACTTATGACTGGTCCGGCGCCACCTGGGGAATCGCCTACGTCGATACCAATGCCAAGGATGGCTGCTACGCCAACTATCGCGGCAAGAACATCGGTGACGCGCGGGTCGTCGCGAGCGTGACCAAGACGTTCTGATCGAGTGGGCAACGAATCGAAGGGCCGGCGCGGTGCCGGCCGAGGAGTACTGTCATGAAGCTGATTACCGCGATCATCAAACCCTTCAAGCTGGACGAGGTCCGCGAGGCCTTGTCCACGCTCGGGGTCGCCGGCATCACCGTGACCGAAGTGAAAGGCTTCGGACGCCAGAAGGGCCACACGGAGCTGTACCGGGGCGCCGAATACGTCGTCGATTTCCTGCCGAAGGTGAAGATCGAGGCCGCCGTCGACGATGACCTCGTCGAACGCGCGATCGACGCGATCGAGAACTCGGCGCGCACCGGCAAGATCGGCGACGGCAAGATTTTCGTCTACGACCTGCAGGAGGTCGTGCGCATCCGCACCGGAGAAACCGGCTCGGCGGCCATCTGATTCCGAACAGGCATTACCCAGATCATCGAACGGAGCTTATCGATATGAGACGATTGACGGCCATGCTGGCGCTCATGCTGGCAATGATGTTTGCCGGCGCGTCCGGCGCCTGGGCCCAGGCGTCGCCGACGGCGCCAGCCGCGGCGGCGGCCGATGCGGCACCGGCCGCCGCGGACGCGCAGGCGCCCGCACCGACCCCCGACAAGGGCGATACCGCCTGGATGTCGGTTTCGACGGCCATCGTCATCCTGATGACGATCCCGGGCCTGGCGCTGTTCTACGGCGGGCTCGTGCGGACCAAGAACATGCTGTCGGTGCTGATGCAGGTGATGGTCGTGTTCGCGTTGATCCTCGTGCTATGGGTCATCTATGGCTATTCGCTCGCGTTTGGTGGGGGCGGCAGCTTCTACGGCAACTTCAGCAAGGTGCTGCTGATCGGGGTGACGCCCGAATCGCTGGGCGCCACCTTCAGCAAGGGCACGCCGATCTACGAGTTCACGTTCATCGCGTTCCAGGCGACGTTCGCGGCGATCACCTGCGGCCTGATCGTCGGTTCGTTCGCCGAACGGATGAAGTTCTCGGCGGTGCTGCTGTTCGCGGTGCTGTGGTTCACGTTCTCGTACCTGCCGATCGCGCACATGGTCTGGTACTGGGACGGTCCGGATGCGTACACGACGGCCGAGGTCGCCGAGGCCGCCACGGCCAACGCCGGCCTGATCTGGCAATGGGGCGCGCTGGACTTCGCCGGCGGCACAGTCGTGCACATCAACGCCGGCGTCGCCGGCCTGGTCGGCTCGTACATGGTCGGCAAGCGGATCGGCCTGGGCCGCGAATCGATGGCGCCGCACTCGCTGACGCTGACGATGGTCGGCGCCGCGCTGCTGTGGGTCGGCTGGTTCGGCTTCAATGCCGGCTCGGCGCTCGAGGCCAACGGCGGCATGACGCTGGCTTTCGCGAACACGCTGTTCGCGCCGGCCGCCGCGACGCTGTCCTGGACTTTCGCCGAGTGGCTGATCAAGGGCAAGCCGTCGATGCTGGGCGCCGCGTCCGGCGCCGTCGCCGGCCTGGTCGCGATCACGCCGGCCGCCGGCAACGTCGGCATCGTCGGCGGCCTGGTCATCGGCCTGCTGGCGGGCGTCGTGTGCCTGTGGGGCGTCGGCAGCCTCAAGCGCATGCTGGGCGCCGACGACGCGCTGGATGTGTTCGGCGTGCACGGCATCGGCGGTATCCTCGGCGCGATCCTGACCGGCGTGTTCAACGCGCCGTCGCTGGGCGGGCCCGGCTACGTGGCCGATTGGGTCACCGGCGCGGTCGTGGCGCCCGAGGCCTACTCGATCGCCGCCCAGGTCTGGGTGCAATGCAAGGGCGTGCTGCTGACCGTCGTCTGGTCGGCCGTGGTGTCGCTGGTCGCGTACAAGATCGTCGACCTGGTCGTCGGCCTGCGCGTGCCGGAGGACGAGGAGCGCGAAGGCCTGGACATCACGTCGCACGGCGAGACCGCTTACCACTATTGATCGTGGACCGTCGTTGATCGCGGGCCGCTCGAACGCGCCGCGGTCCGCGGGGGCGGGCGCTCGACGAAGGGCGGTGGCCGCGAGGGCGCCGCTCCGGTGGGCCGGTCGCATCGCTCCGCGGGGAGCGCGCCGGTTCTCGGCGCGCAGGCTGGCGACGTACAATCGGGACGACTCGCCAGCAACCGCCCCTCCGACGGCCTACGCGCCGCCCCGCCATGGTTCCTCATCTGCTTACCGCCTTGAAGGGTCCGCTCCAGGATCTCGAACAGCGCATCCTCGACGCCACGCCGCAGATCGAGCGCTGGTTCCGGCTCGAATGGCAGGAACACACGCCGGCCTTCTACTGTTCGGTCGATCTGCGCAACGCCGCGTTCAAGCTGGCGCCGGTCGACACCAGCCTGTTTCCGGTCGGTTTCGACCATCTGTCGGCGCCGATGCTGCCGCTGGCCCAGCAGGCGGCGATGGCCGCGATCGAGAAGTATTGTCCGGACGCGCGCAACCTGCTGCTGATCCCGGACCTGGGCCGGCTCGGCCGGACCAACGGCTGCTACGGGCAGAACCTCCTGCGGCTGGCGGCGCTGCTGCGCCAGACCGGGCTCAGCGTGCGCTTCGGCAGCTTTGATCCGTCGATCACCGAGCCGACGCCGATCGACGTCGCCGACGGGCAGGCGCTGACGCTCGAGCCGCTGGTGCGCAACGGCCGGCGGCTGGGGCTGCGCGATTTCGATCCGTGCACGATCGTGCTGAACGACGACCTGTCCCACGGCCTGCCCGACATCCTGCAGGACATCTACGAGCAGACGCTGCTGCCGCCCTTGCACGCCGGCTGGGCCGTGCGCCGCCGCAGCCAGCACCTGGCCGCGTACCAGGACGTCGCCAAGAAGTTCGGCAAGGCGTTCGACATCGATCCGTGGCTGATCAATCCGGCCTTCGCGCGCTGCGGGCCGGTCGATCTTCGCGAGTCGGCCGATCGCGCGCGCCTGATCGCCGCCGTCGAGACGGTGCTCAGGCAGATGCGCTCCAAGTACCGCGAGTACGGGGTGGCCGACGTCCCGTATGCGGTGATCAAGCCCGATGCCGGCGCCGACGGCCGCGGGATGGCGATGGTCCGCGACCTCGCGCGGCTGCCGGCGCTGATCGACCAGCTCGCGACCAAGGCGCCCGAGCGCGACCTCGTCGTCCAGGAGGGCGTGCCGACGATCGAGACGATGCAAGGCGGCACCGCCGAACCGATCGTCTACATGATCGATCGCTACGTGATCGGCGGTTACTATCGCGTCAACGCCGAGCGCGGCCGCGACGAGAACCTGATCGCGCCGGGGCTGCGCTTCGTGCCCTTGCCGTTCGCGACGAGTTGCAACATGCCCGACTGCTCGGCCGGGCCCGAGCACGCGCAGAATCGCTTCTACGCCTATGGCGTGGTGGCCCGGCTGGCGATGCTGGCCAGCGCCATCGAGCTCGAACGAACCGATCCGGATCAATCGCTGTACGGTTGATCCGTGTCTCCTTCCCTCGTGCCACGGAGCCAGTGCCGATGAGCGCCAAGCTGTTGTTCATTCTCGACCCGCTCGACGAGGTCAAGACGTACAAGGATTCGACGTACGCGATGATGCTCGAAGCGAGCCAGCGCGGCCACCAGGTCTTCGCCTGCGAGCAGCACGAGCTGTCGTTCGAGGGCGGGCAGGCGCTGGCGGTCGCGCGCGAGCTGGCGATCGAGGATGGCGCCGATCCCTGGTATCGGGCCGGCGACGCCGCGCAGGGGCCGCTGACGCGCTTCGACGCGGTGCTGATGCGCAAGGATCCGCCGTTCGACATGGAGTACGTGTATTCGACGTACCTGCTCGAGCGCGCGGTCGCGGCCGGCGCGCGCGTGTTCAACGATCCGCGCGCGATCCGCGACCACAACGAGAAGATGGCGATCTGCGAGTTTCCGCAGTACACGGCGCCGACGCTGGTCACGCGCAGCGCGGCCGCGCTGCGGCGCTTCGTCGACGAGCACGGCGACGCGGTGTTCAAGCTGCTCGACGGCATGGGCGGCGCGTCGATCTTCCGCGCCACCAAGGGTGATCCGAACCTGTCGGTGATCATCGAGACGATGAACCTGTTCGGCGCGCGCTCGGTGATGGCGCAGAAGTTCCTGCCCGAGATCAAGGACGGCGACAAGCGCGTGCTGCTGATCGGCGGCAAGGTCGTGCCGTACTGCCTGGCGCGCGTGCCGCTGGCCGGAGAGTCGCGCGGCAACCTGGCCGCCGGCGGGCGTGGCGTCGCGCGGCCGCTCGACGAGCGCGACCGCCAGATCGCCGAAGGCCTGGCGCCGATCGTCTGGTCGCGCGGGCTGCTGCTGGTCGGCCTGGACATCATCGGCCCGTCGATGACCGAGCTGAACGTCACCAGCCCGACCTGCTTCCAGGAGATCCGCCAGCAGACCGGCTGCAACGTGGCCGGCCTGTTCGTCGACGCCGTCGAGGGCGCGATCGGCGGCGGCGTGTCGACGCGCGCATGATCGGCATCCTGGTCGTCTCGCACGAGCCGCTGGGCACCGCGCTGATCGGCTGCACGCGGCACGTGTTCGGCCGCATGCTGCCGCAACTGGCGGCGCTGGACGTGGTGCCCGACGAGGATCCGGTGGCGGCCACGGCGGCGGCGCGGGAGCTGCTGGTGCGGATCAACGACGGCAGCGGCGCGATCGTGCTGACCGACGCGTTCGGCGCGACGCCGTCGCGGATCGCGACCGAGCTGGCCGATCCGTATCGCGTCGAGGTGCTGGCGGGCGTGAACCTGCCGATGCTGCTCAAGGCGCTGAACAACCGCCGCTATCCGCTCGACGAGCTGGTCGACCTGCTGGTCGAGAGCGGCCGGCGGGCGGTATTCCGCATCGATCCGCCGTTGCCCGGCGCGCGCCATTCGTCGTGAACGCGCCGGCAACGGCTGCCTGCTGGCCACAATCGTGCCGGTAACCGCTGCGGACCCGCGGCCGCCATGGCAACATGCGGAGAGCGGCAATTTTCCCGTCGATCCGGTCGCCTGCCCCTGCGGCGGCCTGCGGAGCTCTCTGCGTCCATGCCCAGCATCGAAGTCGAAATCGTCAACAAACTCGGCCTGCATGCCCGTCCGTCCGCCAAGCTGACGCAGGCCGCGTCGCGCTTCCAGTCCGAGATCTGGTTGACCAAGGCCGGCCGCAAGGTCAACGGCAAGAGCATCATGGGCGTGATGATGCTGGCGGCGGCCAAGGGCGCGAAGCTGCAGATCCAGGCCGACGGTCCCGATGCCGACGAGGCGCTGCAGGTGCTGCAGGGGCTGATCGCCAGCGGGTTCGGCGAATCCTGAGGGGGGCGGCGGCGGTGAACGACGTGCGAGCAACGTTCGTGACCCCGATGTTCAGCCTGCACGGCACGCCGATCGGCGGCGGCATCGTCATCGGCCGCGCCCGGGTGCTCGAACCGAACCGCCTCGATGCCGAGCGGATCCGCCTGAACATCGACCAGGTCGAGCCCGAGGTGCTGAGGCTGATCGCCGCGCAGGCCGCCGTGCGCGAGGAACTGGCCGTCATCAGCGCGCATCTGCCGGCCGACGCGCCGCACGAGGCCGAGGCGCTGCTCGACGCGCACCGGATGATCCTCGACGATCCGCTGCTGGGCGAAGAAGCGATCCGGATGATCCGCGACCAGGCCGTCAACGCCGAATGGGCGCTGGCCAACCGGGCCGGCCTGCTGGCCGAGCAGTTCGAGGAGTTCGAAGACGCGTACCTGCGCGAGCGCGGCCAGGACGTGCGCCAGATCGCGGCCCGCGTGCTCAAGGCGCTGTCGGGCTCGACCACGCATCCGCTGGGCAGCGGCGATCCGGCGATCATCATCGCCAGCGACATCGCGCCGGCCGACATGCTGATGCTCAAGCGCGCGATCGGTTTCGGCATCGACCTGGGCGGCACGACCTCGCACACGGCGATCCTCGCGCGCAGCATGAACGTGCCGGCGGTCGTCGGGCTGCGCTGCGCGGCCGAACTGATCCATGACGACGACTGGCTGATCCTCGACGGCGAGGCGGGCGTGCTGTACGTCGCCCCCGACGAGACGCTGCTGGCCGAGTTCCGGCACCGCCAGGCGGCCGACCAGCTCGAGCGCGAACGGCTCAAGCGGCTGCTGAACGTGCCCGCGCGCACGCTCGACGGCGTGCCGATCACGCTGCAGGCCAACATCGAGCTGCCCGAGGAGGCGCGCCAGGCGTTCGAGGCCGGCGCCGCCGGCATCGGGCTGTTCCGGTCCGAGTTCCTGTTCCTGAACCGCAGCGAGCTGCCGGGCGAGGACGAACAGTACGAGGCGTACCGGCTGGCCGTCGAGGGCATGAACGGGCGGCCGGTGACGATCCGCACGCTGGACGTCGGCGCCGACAAGACGCTGCAGACCGACGCCGGCAGCGCGGTGGCGACCAACCCGGCGCTGGGCCTGCGCGCGATCCGTTTCTGCCTCGCGCAGCCGCTGATGTTCCTGACGCAGTTGCGCGCGATCCTGCGCGCGTCGGCGCATGGGCCGGTGCGCCTGTTGATCCCGATGCTCGCGCACGGGCATGAGATCGACCATGCGCTGAGGCTGATCGAGCTGGCCCGTTCGCAACTGGACGAGCGCGGCACCGCCCGAGGGGCGCACGTGCCGGTCGGCGGCATGATCGAGGTGCCGGCGGCGGCGCTGACGGCGTCGATGTTCGCGCGCCGGCTCGACTTCCTGTCGATCGGCACCAACGATCTGATCCAGTACACGCTGGCGATCGACCGCGCCGACCACGCGATCGCGTCGCTATACGATCCCTACCACCCGGCGGTGCTGCAGCTCATCGCGATGACGATCCGCGCGGCGCGGCGGGCCGACAAGCCGGTCGCGGTGTGCGGCGAGCTGGCCGGCGACTGGAACGCCACGCGGCTGCTGCTGGGCATGGGCCTGACGATCTTCTCGATGCATTCGGCCAGCCTGCTGCGCGTCAAGCGCGAGGTGTTGCTGGCCGACATCGGGCAGTTGCAGCCCAAGGTCGCGCGCCTGCTGGGCCAGGACGAGCCGACCAAGGTGGCCGGCGCGCTGGCGCGGCTGCGCGACGACGGGCGCGGCGAGCCGGCGCGCGCGTGAATGGCGCGTGCTTGACGCGCCGGCCGGGACGCTCAGCTCAGCGCGCCACCGGCGTTTCGGGCAGCTCGATCTTGACCTCGAGCACGTCGAGGTTGTCCTGGCGCTCGAGGTGGACCTTGATGTCGTCGGCGTTGATCGACACGTACTTCGAGATCACCGCGACCAGCTCGCGCTGCAGGTCGGGCAGGTAGTCGGCGTGCGGTCCGCGTCCGGTCCGCTCGTGGGCCAGGATGATCTGCAGGCGCTCCTTGGCGACGTTGGCGGTCTTCTTCCTCTTCTCCCCGAGCAGGAAAGAAAGCAGCGACATCGGACTTACCTCCCACCGAAGATGCGCTTGAAGAAGCCCTGCTTCTGCGCGGTGATGAAGCGCATCGGCTTGCGCTCGCCGAGGAAGCGGGCCACCACGTCCTTGTACGCCTCGGACACGTCGACTCCTTGCGAATGGATCGCGGGCACGCCCTGGTTGGAGGCCTGCAGCACGGCTTCGGACTCGGGGATCACGCCGATGAACGGGATGCGCAGGATGTCCTGGATGTCGGTCAGCGACAGCATCTGGCCGTCTTCGACGCGGTTCGGATTGTAGCGTGTCACCAACAGGTATTCCTTGATCGGATCGCCGCCCTCGATCGCGCGCTTGGTCTTGGAGCCCAGCATGCCGAGGATCCGGTCCGAGTCGCGCACCGAGGACACCTCCGGATTGGTCACGACCAGCGCCTCGTCGGCGAAATGCATGGCCAGCAGCGCGCCCGATTCGATGCCCGCCGGCGAATCGCAGATGATGTAGTCGAAACCCATAGACTTCAGTTCCTCGAGCACGCGCTCGACGCCGTCCTTGGTCAGCGCGTCCTTGTCGCGCGTCTGCGAGGCCGCCAGCACGAACAGGTTCTCGCAGGTCTTGTCCTTGATCAGCGCCTGGCGCAGGTTGGCCTCGCCGTGGATCACGTTGATCAGGTCGTAGACGACGCGGCGCTCGCAACCCATGATCAGGTCCAGGTTGCGCAGCCCGACGTCGAAGTCGATGACCGCGGTCTTATGGCCGCGCAGGGCCAGCCCCGACGCGAAACTGGCGCTGGTCGTGGTCTTGCCGACTCCACCCTTGCCGGATGTCACGACGACGATCTTGGTCATGTCTGGTAGATCCTTCCGAATGCTGTGTCTGGTCGATGCCTGTCGGGACGAAACCGATCAGAGGGGGTCGATGATGATCTTCTCGCCAACGAGCTTGACCTGGGCCGGCTTGCCGGCCACGTCGTCGGCGATCGGTACTTCGGTGGTGCGATAGATGCCCGCGATCGAGATCAACTGCGGCTCGAGGCAGGTGGTGAAGATGCGCGCGTTGGTATCGCCGAGCACGCCCGCTAGCGCGCGCCCGCGCAGCGGCCCGTACACGTGGATGTTGCCGTCGGCCATGACCTCGGCGCCGAAGCTGACCGCGGCCAGCACGATCAGGTCGGCGCCGCGCGCGTAGACCTGCTGGCCCGAGCGCAGCGGCTTGTCGATGACCAGCGTCGGCACGTTGCCGACCGGCACCTCGACCTCGCGCACCACCTCGCGGATGACTTCGCGGATCTCGACGGCCGGCTCGACGACGATCGTGCCGACCGGGCCCGCCAGCGGGTCGACGGCGACGGGCGCGGCGGCGGCCGATGTCACCACCGGCATGATCGGCGCGTCGGTGCGCGCCGAGGCGGTCGAGGCCTGGGCGGCGGCCTCGCCTGGGCCGGCGTCCGCCTCGGTCCGCGCGCCGCCGGAACGGGCCGGCGCATCGGGCGCCATGCACAGGCCCGCCGCCCGGGCCGCCAGCATCTGCTTCGGCCCCCCGCCGCGCGCCGCCACCGGTACCATGTGGTAATTACGCAGCACCGCGATCAGCGAATCGAAGTTGACCGGCGCATCGTCGGCCCGCACCAGCGACAGATCGATGACCACCGGATCATGGTCGAAATAGTCGGGCGACTCGGCCATCCGTGATTCCAGATCACTCGCCAACGTGATCAGGTCGGTCGTCTTGAGCACCACGGCCGTCAATGGCAAGGTGGTGCCCTTCAGATCAAAGCTGGCGCGCCCCTGGGCCGGATTCACCACGGTGTTCTTGTGCAAGAGATAAAGAGCGGAGTTTACAGCGTGGTCGCCCGACAGTGAAAAAACGTCAGTCGAGGCTACAGTGATGTCGTTGTTTCGCGTCGCATGATGGAAAGACAAGCCATGAGAACCTCGCGCGCCTGGTGCGTCGAAATGCAGCGCACGGTGTCGATCGCCGAAGTGCAGGCCGCCTATTTCGAGCAACCCGAACCGCGTCGCCGATTCACGTTCCTGTGCGCCGATCCGGCGTGCCGCGAGCGCGCCGGCGCGCGGATGACGGCCGTCCACGACGACCGTCTGTTCTTCGACGACGCGTATCCGGTGTCCGCGCATTTCGCGTCGGTGCCGCAGTCGCCGCACGACCCGATGTGCGAGTACGTGCTGCGCGAGCAGGCCTCGGCGCTGATCCGCAACGAGCCGCGCCCGCCCGGCGAATGGAACGCCTCGCGGCGGTTCTCGACCAAGCAGGCGTTCGAGGTCTTCGACGTCTACCACCCGGCCGTGGGCGGCGTGCTGCCGTTGTCGGCGCTGCTGATCGACGATCGCCGGATCGATCCGGGCGCCCGCGCCCACCGCGTCATGCCGGCGCGACTGCTGGCGCCCGGCGCCGACCCGGCGTCCGCGGCGAACGCCGGCGCCCAGCCGCCGATGGCCGGGCCGTTCAAGGACGACGACGAGGCGATCCGCGCGCTCGAGCAGGCGATCGAGGCGATGACCGCGCGCCACCAGGCCGGGCAGCGTGACGGTAGCGCCGCGATCGCGGACCCGCGGGCGCCGATCGATCCGGCCGAGCTCGACGGCGAGCGCGCCGCCCGCGTCGCCGCGATGGTCGACGACATGCTGACGCGCTCGCTGCCGACGCGCCGGCTCGCCGACATCGTCGCGTGCTACTCCGAGCTGGGCGCGGTCGACCGGCAGAAGGCGCTGATCCGCCTGCCGGGCGGGCGGGCGACGCCGTATGCCGGTTTCATCCAGCCGCTGGCCCGGTACCAGGACAGCGACGAGCCGCTGGTACGCGTCGGCGGCGCGCGCGTGATGCGCGAGGAACGCGGCTACGTGCTGCGGTTCTTCGACCGGATCGTGCTCGACGGCGAGCGCTACGAGGTCGTCATGCGGATCAGCGACGCGCGCATCGCCGCCTCGCCGCTGAGCGGGCTGCTGCGCGCGCAACTGCTCGGTTCGCTTGGCGACGGCCATCACGTCCGCGTGTTCTTCTTCGGCGGCATCGCGCCCGATTCCCGGCAGCACAACCTGACCCAGGTCCGGCTCAGCGACCTCGAGAACGTGGTGCTTCAGCCGATGCGGGTCGCGGGCGCGGGTGCGTTCGGGCGCAACGCGTGGCCGGGGCTGGGGGCGTCGCGGGCCTGACGGCCGTCGCGACGCGGGCGCCGATCGCGGGCGCTCAGTCCAGCCGCAGTACGTCCTCGAGCACCGGGATCAGGCGTTCGCGCGTGGCGGCGCTCGCGGGCATCATCGGCAGCCGCAGCTCATCGGCGTGGCGCTGGCGCCGACGGGCAGCGGGTGCTTCCACAACTCCTTGCCGGACTGCGCGTCATAAGCGCGCAGGTAGTAGTCCTGGAAGCCCGCGAAGAACACCAGCCCGCCGGCCGTCGCCACCGTGCCGCCATAAGTGGGCATGCCCATCTTCATCGGCAGACCGAGCTTGGCGCCCATCGGTCCGATCTGCTCGGCCGTGCCGGCTGGGATCTGCCACGCGATCCGGCGCGTGTCCAGATCGACGGCCGAGATCGTTCCGAACGGCGGCTCGACGCAGGGCACGCCCAGCGCCGACGTCCAGATCGTCGTGTACATGCCGTACGGCGTGCCGAGCTGGGCCGACGGGCCATGGCCGTCGCTGACCGTCGGATTGGCCTTCGCGTACTCGACGTAGGCGTCGCGCGGAATCAACTGGAAGATGCTCGGCACGCGGATGTCGTTGACGAACACGCGCGGCTTGGCCGGATCGACCGAGACGCTGCCCCAGTTCAGGCCGCCGACGTTGCCGGGCTGCTCGATCGCCATCTGCAGGCCCGGCGGCGTGAAATCGCCGTCGTAGCGCATCTTCTTGAACGCGATCCGGCAGGCGAGCTGATCGAACAGCGTCATGCCCCAGGCCTTGGTTTCATCGAGGTGCTCGGCGCCGATCGTCGGCATGCCGACCGAATAGGGCTGCGTCGGCGACAGATGCTCTTCGGGCACCGCGCCCCGCTGGGTCACCGGCCGGTCTCGCCGCCAGCGCCAGCGGGGTCATCACGCGCGGGAACAGTCCCCAGAAATGCGTGCCGCTTTCCCAGAAGGCCCAGATCAGGCACAGCACGGCGCCGACCGCCACGCCCAGCGCGCTGGTGGTGGTTGGCACGGCACCCGCGCGGGGCGCCCCGCGCGACCGTCCGGCCTTTTGTTGTACGATTCCTTCTGGCGCCGATTTGAGATCAGCTTGCGGGCGCTTGATAAATGCGGCTAAAGCGGTGCGACCCATCGAATCGCCCGACGGCCACGGCAGGCTGATCGGGCGTTTTGATTGGATGGTCCATGTCTGCATCGGTCGGGGTCGTGACCCCGCAGCGCGCGCGCTTCGACGAGGGTCTGACCCTGGCGAGCGGCGCGACGTTTCCCGGCTACGAACTGGTCTACGAGACCTACGGCACGCTGTCGCCGCGTCGCGACAACGCGGTGCTGGTCTGCCACGCGCTGAACGCGTCGCACCACGTGGCCGGCTGCTATGCCGACGATCCGAAGGACATCGGCTGGTGGGACAACATGATCGGTCCCGGCCGCCCGCTCGATACCGATCGGTTCTTCGTCGTCGGCGTCAACAACCTCGGTAGCTGCTTCGGCTCGACCGGGCCGATGTCGATCAATCCGGCGACGGGCCGGCCCTGGGGGTCGTCGTTCCCGGTGCTGACCGTCGAGGATTGGGTGCATACGCAGGCCCGGCTGGCCGATCGGCTCGGCATCGAGCGCTTCGCGGCGGTCATGGGCGGCAGTCTCGGCGGCATGCAGGCATTGGCCTGGTCCACGCTGTATCCGCAGCGCGTCGCCCATGCGCTGGTGATCGCGTCGACGCCGAAGCTGTCGGCGCAGAACATCGCGTTCAACGAGGTGGCGCGCCGCGCGATCCTGACCGATCCGGAGTTCTTCGGCGGCGGCTTCTACGAGCATGGGACCGTGCCGCGCCGCGGCCTGGAGGTCGCGCGGATGATCGGCCACATCACTTACCTGTCCGACGACGTGATGGCCGAGCGTTTCGGGCGCGGTCTGCGCGACCGGCAGGTCGACGACGACTACCGGTTCACGTTCGACGTCGAGTTCGAGATCGAATCGTACCTGCGCCACCAGGGCGAGAAGTTCTCGAAGTACTTCGACGCCAACACCTATCTGCTGATCACGCGCGCGCTCGACTACTTCGACCCGGCGCGCGCGCATGGCGGCGACCTGGCGGCGGCGCTGGCGCCGGCCACGGCCGATTTCTTCATCGCCTCGTTCACGACCGACTGGCGGTTCTCGCCGGAGCGCAGCCGCGAGATCGTCGAGGCGCTGTTGCACAACCGGCGCAACGTCACTTATGCCGAGATCGACGCGCCGCACGGCCACGACGCGTTCCTGCTCGACGATCCGCAGTACCACGCGATGGTGCGCGCTTATTTCGACAACATCAGCCGGCGGATCGCCGGCGACGTCATCGCCGCGAGCGTCGCCCGGACCGCGGCCGGACGCCCGGCGCAAGGAGGGCGGGCCTGATGTCCGATGCTGTCGACGCCCTGCGTCCCGACCTGCAATGCATCGCCGACTGGGTGCCGGCTGGCGCCCGCGTGCTCGACCTGGGTTGCGGCGACGGCGCGCTGCTCGGCTATCTGCAGACGCGCAAGGGCTGCCACGGTTATGGCGTCGAGATCGACGACAAGGCCGTCCTGCGTTGCGCGCAGCGCGGCATCAACGTGATCCAGCGGAACATCGAGGAAGGGCTCGGCATGTTCAATGCCGCGCAGTTCGACGTGGTGATCTCGTCGATGGCGATCCAGGCGACGCACAAGACCGAGCAGGTGCTCAGCGAGATGAGCCGGATCGGCAAGGAAGGCGTCGTGTCGTTTCCGAACTTCGGCCGCTGGACGCACGCGTGGTCGTTGCTGCGCGGGCACATGCCGATGTCCCGGACGATGCCGTACCAGTGGTACGACACGCCGAACCTGCACCTGGCGACGATCCCGGATTTCGAGTCGTTCCTGCACGATCACGACCTCGTCATCACCGGCCGCGCGTTCCTGACCGACGGCCGCCCGGTGCGGGCGCTGGCCGGGCTGCGGGCCACGCAGGCGATCTACCGCTTTCGCCGCCGCTGATCGCGGCCGGCGGCCCGCATGGCCCGGGGGCGTCGTCCGGTGCGCGCTGCCGAGTGTGCGCTGCCAGACGTCTACTGCCGGGCGTGTGCTGCCGGATGCGTGCTGCCCGGCCGGCTTGACAAATGCGCCGGCTCGGGCGGATCATTGAAGAATGTCCATGCAACCCGTCACCCGCTCGACCCCTCCCGGCGCCCGCGCCGCGGCGGCCGCGTCGATTTTCGCCGGGTGGATGATTTCGGGTTCGGCTCCCGCCGCCGCGTCGACGCGTGCCGATCTCGGCTCGCTGCTGCTACTGCGCCGTTAGGCGCACATATCTTTCCCCCCATCACCCGTGTCGGCGCCCTGGCCTTCAAAATGGCCAAGGGGTCCGCGCATCGATCTTCCGGCCTGACCGCGCGCCAACGGCGCAGGGGCCGGGCACACCGAATGACATTCTGAAATCCCGGCGCCGCCCGGCGCCCGTACCAAGAGGTTCGTGATGAGTTACGCCGTCGATCCCGCCAAGAAATACCGTCCGTTCGCCCCGGTCCAGATTCCCGATCGCAAGTGGCCCGACCAGGTCATCTCGCGGGCGCCGATCTGGTGCAGCGTCGACCTGCGCGACGGCAACCAGTCGCTGATCGAGCCGATGGACTCGGAACGCAAGATGAAGATGTTCCAGCACCTGGTGAAGATCGGCTACAAGGAGATCGAGATCGGTTTTCCGGCCGCGTCGCAGACCGACTTCGACTTCGTCCGCGAGTTGGTCGAGAACGACCTGATCCCCGATGACGTGACCGTCCAGGTGTTGACGCAGGCGCGTCCGGAGCTGATCGAGCGCACGTTCGAGTCGCTGGCCGGCGCCAAGCGCGCGATCGTTCACGTCTACAACTCGACCTCGACCGCGCAGCGGCGCGTCGTGTTCAACCTCGACCGGGCCGGCGTCAAGGAGATCGCCGTGCAGGGCGCCACCTGGGTGGCCGAGAACGCGGCCAAGTACCCGCAGACGAAGTGGACGTTCGAATACTCGCCCGAGAGCTTCACCGGCACCGAGCTGGACTATGCGCTCGAGGTCTGCGACGCGGTCGGCGACGTCTGGAAGCCGACGCCGGACCGCAAGATGATCGTCAACCTGCCGGCCACCGTCGAGCACAGCACGCCCAACGTGTACGCCGACATGGTCGAGTGGATGCACCGGCACCTGAAGTATCGCGACGCGATCATCCTGTCGGTGCATCCGCACAATGATCGCGGATGCGGCGTCGCGGCGGCCGAGCTGGCCGTGATGGCGGGCGCCGATCGTGTCGAGGGCTGCCTGTTCGGCAACGGCGAGCGCACCGGCAACGTCTGCCTGGTGACGCTGGCCTTGAACCTTTTCACGCAGGGCGTCGATCCGGGCATCGATTTCTCCGACGTCAACGAGTCGGTGCGCGTCGTCGAGCACTGCAACCAGTTGCCGGTCCACCCGCGTCATCCTTATGGCGGTGAGCTGGTGTTCACCGCGTTCTCCGGCTCGCACCAGGACGCGATCAAGAAGGGCCTGGCCGCGCGCAAGACCGAGGGCGACGCGTTCTGGGACGTGCCGTACCTGCCGATCGATCCGGCCGACCTGGGCCGTACTTATGACGCGGTGATCCGCGTCAACAGCCAGTCGGGCAAGGGCGGAGTCGCCTACCTGCTCGAACGCGACCACGGTCTCGAGCTGCCGCGCCTGCTGCAGATCGAGTTCAGCAAGGTCGTGCAGGAGGCGGCCGACGCGACCGGCAAGGAGCAGACCTCGTCCGACATCCGCCGGATCTTCGACCAGACCTACCTGGCCGACGAGGTCGCGATCGCTTACGAAGACCATGAGCTGACGCACAGCCGCGGCAAGTCCGACGCCGAGAGCATCGTCGCGTCGGTGCGCGTCCAGGGCCGGCCGGTCACGATCTCCGGCCAGGGCAACGGTCCGGTCGATGCGTTGATGCACGGCCTGCAGCAGGCGTTCGGCATCGACGCCAGGGTGATGAGCTACACCGAGCACGCGATCAGCACCGGGCACGACTCGCAGGCCGTCGCCTACGTGCAGATGAAGTTCGGCTGGGAGGAGAGCGCTTATGGCGTCGGCATCCACCCGAACATCGTGACCGCCGCGCTCAAGGCGATCCTGTCGGCGCTCAGCCGCGGCGTGGCGCTCGGCTACGTCAGGTTGAACCCGCCCGGAGACGAGCGGAAGGTCGCCAACGCCTGACGGCGGACGACGCGGCCTGGTGGTCCCAGGCGATTCGGTTCGGCGTCGGGGCCGGGTGAGCCTGGCCTGAAGGCGTGGGCCCGGCCTCGAGAGAACGGTGGCAATCCGCGGCGGCCCGGCTCGAGCTTCGAGTGGACGGATCCTAAGCGGCCGTTGCCGGGCTCGCGTCGGCACGGGAAGCGGTCTGGGCCCGCGACGTGCTGACCGGCATGTCGGTCTGCCGGGGCAGGCGGATGTCGCTGGCCGGGTCTTCGAGCGCGCGCGCCCGGACGTGCTGCCGCACGCAGCTCGCCGAGCCGAAGACCGTCGCGAACGCGGTGTCCGAGGCGTCGCGGCCGGTGCCGAGCCGCACGTGGCCGGTGGTCGGCGCGCTGCCGGTCGGATCGAACAGGTACCAGCGTCCGCTCAGGAACACTTCGACCTGCGCGTGGAAGTCCTCGGCGCCGGTCCGCTCGCCGGCGTCGATGCCCCGTCCGCTCGCGTCGATGCCATTGACGAAGCGCGCGGGCACGTTCAGCGCGCGGCATAGCGCGATCATCAGGTGCGCGAGTTCGCGGCTGCCTCCGCGCCGGCGGGCCAGCGCGTCGACCGCCGATGCCGGCGGATGCGAGGCGGCCGGGCAGTGGGTATCGGGATCGAAAGCGATCTGCTCGCGCACCCAGCGCGCGACGGCGGCGATGCGCGAATAACCGGGCCGCTGCTGGCCGAAGGCCCGCAGCGCGACCGGCACCAGCTTGTCCGCTTCGCAATACCGGCTCGGGTACAGGTACGGCAGCGCCGACATCGGCAGCGCGTGGACCGGCATCTCGGACAGCGCGCCCGGGTCGTGCGTCGCATGCTGGATGTCGACGACGAAGCGTGACGCGATCTCGACCGGGCCCATCGCCGGCACGCGCAGCAGCCGCGTGCCTTCGTGGTTGATCAGGCCGTCGCACATGCCGGTCTCGCCGCGGATGTCGACCTGCTCGCGAACGATCGTCTGGTACCGCGAGATCGCCGGTTCGACGTTGAAGACGACGGTACTGGGCGTGTGGGCCTCGTACTGCAGATGAATCAGGCAATCGAGCCGAACCATGGGCGCTCCGGGTGTTGGCGTCGAGGACGGAGGAAGGGAGGTGTCGTGGACGCCGTCAGGGGCGGCGCGTCATCAGCGTGCGGGCCAGCAGCAGGCCGCCGGCGAACGCCCCGGCGCCGGCCAGCCAGCCGCCGAACGGCAGCGTGCGCAGCGTGTTGATCGTCAGCGCCGCCAGGTGCGGGCCCATCAGTTGCATCCGGCGGTGCGACATCTGCGCACCGAGCGCATCGAGCCGATCGGCCAGGCGTGCCTGCGCGATCGGCAGCAGCCGCGTCTCTTCGTCGGCGATGCCGTGCAGCACCTTGTTCATCACCGACATGAACTGCCCGTCGAACGCGTCGTCCCAGGGCCTGAGGCCACGCAGGCGCGCGATCTCGTCGCGCAGCGGCTCGATCGCGCCGATCGCGGCGGACAGGTCCGGATCGTCGGCGGGCATGACGTCGGACAGTGCCGGCAGGAAGAGCTCTTCCTTGATCTGCGCGTGCACTTCCAGCGTGATGCAGACGGTGTCGACGATCGCCCGCTTGCGGTCGAACGACAGGCGCGGCTTGAACTTCTGCGTCGTCAGCAGCAGATGCGCATGGTCGGCCTGCAGCATCTGGACGGCATCGGGGCGCAGGCTCATCGCCTGGTGGTCGTCGCCGACGCCTGCGCCGGCCCGGCGCGAGGTCGGGAACGGCACCGGCTCGCTACCGGTGCGACGGATGCGGGCGCGGCCATTGGCCGCCGCGCGGTGGCCGGAGGCGGCATCCCGACCGTCGTCGATCTTCGCGGCGGCCGTGTCCGGCGACGGGTCGGTGTCGATCTCGCCGCCGGCTCCGGCCGTCGCCGCGACCGGGTCGCTGGCCGGAAACGTGTCGTCGAGCGCTTCATCGAGCGAGGTCCGGGCCGGCCCGTCGTGGGCCGCATCGATGGCGGACGATGATGCCGGCTGCCCGCCGTGCCGGGATGCCCCCGGGTTTTCGTCCGAGGCGTCTGCCTGTCGGGTGACGGTGGTGTCGCTGGATCGGAGCATCGGACATCCTCCTTTGGCACTTGGGCATGCAAACATGGTGCCCGGCGCGCGAATCGCTGGCTGTAGGCGGGCGGGCGCGGGAGCGTAGGAGAACGTCGATCAGCGGCGCGCGGCCTTGCGCCGGCGTGGCCGATCCGGCGAGGTCAGTCCTCTTTCATGCCCGAGGCCTTGACGATCCGCCCCAAGCGCTCGCGTTCCTTGGCGACGAAGGCCACGAAGTCCGCGCGCGTGCCGCCGATCGGCTCGATGCCCTGGTTCTTCAGCCGCGTCGTGATCTCGGGCGTCTTCATCGCCGCGTCGACGGCGCGCGCCATCCGGTCCATGATCGCGGCCGGCGTGCCGGCCGGTGCATGAATGCCGGCCCAGTGGGCGATCTGCACCTCGGGGAAGCCTTGCTCGGTGGCGGTGCTCAGATCCGGCCACACCGAGATGCGGCGCGTCCACGTCGTGCACAGCGCCTTGAAGCGATTGGCCTTCAGGTAGGGGATCGAGACGATGCTGGCCTCGGACGTCGCCTGCACCTGCCCGCTGACGATCGCCGTCGTCGATTCCGACCCGCTCTTGTACGGCACGGCGTCGAGCCGGGCGCCGTAGTAGGTCTTGAGCATCTCGCAGACGAAGTGCGGCGTGCTGCCGGTGCCGGCCGTGGCGAACAGCAAGCCCTGCGGCGCGGCTTTCGACGCTTCGATGAACTGGCGCAGGTCGTTGTACGGTGCGTCCTTCTGGACCAGGATGACCGACGGCGCCAGCGAGACCATCGCCACCGGTTCGAGGTCGCCGTCCTTGTACGGCATCGATTTCTTGATCATCGTGTTCGAGATGACGCCGGCCGCGCTGGCCAGGAACGTGTAGCCGTCGGCCGGGCTGCGCGCCACCAGGCTGGCGCCCAGCGACGAGCCGGCGCCGGGCTTGTTCTCGACCACGACCGGCACGCCCAGATCCTTCGAGACGCCTTCGGCCGCCGCCCGCGTGGCCAGATCGTTGGCCCCGCCCGGCGAGAACGGTACGACGATCTTGACCGGGCGCGCGGGCCAGTCTTCGGCATGGGCCGATCCGGTCCGCCACAGCGGCGACAGCAGCGGCAGGCCGCCCAACGTTGTCAGCGCGCGACGGCGATGGTGGTTGGTGGCGAGGGCGTCAGGCGGCGATGGCGGGACGCGGGCGTCGTCGTTCATGGTGTCTCCCTGGGTATCAGTTTGAGCAGCTTACCGTCCGGCGCGTCGGTCAGCAGGTAGACGTAACCGTCCGGTCCCTGGCGCACGTCGCGTACGCGCCAGTCCAGATTCTGCAGTAACCGCTGCTCGCCGGTGATGCGGTTGCCGTCGACGGTCAGGCGCACCAGCAGGTTGGCGCTCAGGCCGCCGACGAGCAGGCTGCCGCGCCAGCGCGGGAACTTGTCGCCGGTATAGAACGCCGCGCCGCTCGGCGAGATCGACGGCACCCAGTAGTGCAGCGGCTGTTCGAGGCCTTCGCGCGTCGTGCCTTCGCCGATCTGGCTGCCGTCGTAGTCGGTTCCCCAGGTGATCAGCGGCCAGCCGTAGTTGCGGCCCGGCAGGTCGAGGTTGATCTCGTCGCCGCCCTTGGCGCCGTGCTCGAGCGTCCACAGCTCGCCGGTCGCCGGATTCAGCGCCGCGCCCTGGATGTTGCGGTGGCCGAGCGACCAGATCTCGGGCAAGGCGCCGGGCCGGCCGACGAACGGATTGTCGGCCGGCGGTTTGCCTTCGGGCGTCAGCCGGATCACCTTGCCCAGCGAGTTGTCGAGCGTCTGCGCCTTGTCGCGCTGGCTGTAGCGCTCGCCCAGGCCGACCCACAGGTTGCCGTCGCGGCCGAACACGATCCGCGACCCGTAGTGCAACTGGCCGCCGACGGCGGGCTGCTGCCGGTACAGCACGCGGACATCGCCGAGTCCGGTCGCGGTGACCCGCGCCCTGGCCAGCGTGGTGCGCGACAGCGGCGCGGGGCTGTCGGTCGTCGGGGCGCCGTCGGCCCCCGCGGGTTCGCTGAACGTGAAGAAGATCGTCTGGTCGGTCGCGAAGCGCGGACTCGGCACGACGTCGAGCAGGCCGCCCTGGCCGGCCGCGTGGACGGCCGGCACACCAGTCAGCGGCGCCGACAGCTTGCCGTCGGCGCCGATCCAGCGCATCCGTCCGGGACGCTCGGTGACCAGCATCCGGCCGTCGGGGAGGAAGGCCAGCGACCACGGGTGCTCGAGGCCGGTGGCGACCTCGACGACCTTCGGATCGTCGGCGGATGGCGGCTGCGCCAGATCGTCGCCGACGCGTAGCGCCAGGGCCAGTCCGATCAATGGAATGGCGATGGCGGCCAGCCGCCAGGACGGCCGGCGGCGGGCAGGGGAGGAAGCCTGCTCGGTCATTCGGAGGATGACGTGCGTCGTAACAAGGAGGAGTCGAATGGTCGCGCGGTCAGCCCAGCAATTGCGTCAATCGTCGCTTCAATTCGTCGGAACGCAGGCTGGACTGGTACGCGTCGACCATGGCCGATAGGTCGACGCCGCGTTCGGCGAGCCGGTTCAGGCCCGCCTTCATCTGCGCGACGACGTTCGGATCGGTCTGGTCCAGGGCCGCCAGGTGCCGTTCGACCTCGGCATCGAGCCGGTCCGCGGCGACCAGGTTCGTCAGGAAGCCGATCCGTAGCATCTCGTCCTGCTCGATCGTCATCGCCGTCAGGAACAGCTTCTTGGCCGCCGTCAATCCCAGGCGGCTCAGGTAGCGACGCATGCCATCGGGGTAGTAGTGCAGGCCGAAGCGGGCCGCTGGCATGAACATGCGCGTGCCGTGCACGCCGATCCGCAGATCGCAGCACAGCGCCAGGTCGGTCGCGCCGCCGTAGACGCCGCCGTTGATCGCGGCGATCGTCGTCAGCGGCAGGTTCTCGAGCGTGTTCAGCATGTTCTCGAAGCGCGCATCGAGCTCGTCCAGGATCGCCTGCAGCGTGTAGCCCGAACTGAAGGTGCGCGGGCCGCTGCCGGTGATCACCAGTGCGCGCACCGAACGCTCACGAGCGATCTCGTCGAACCAGCGCTGCATCGCGTCGATGTCGGCCGGATCGAGCCGGTTGTGCTGGGCGGGACGGTTCAGCGTCAGGCGAACGACGTCGCCGGCCTGCTGGATCGACGGAGCGCCATCGTGCGCGGCGATCGGGCGGGCGGGAACGGAGGCGAAGCGATCGGACATGGCGAAACGGTGGGCGCGGGGCGAGGGTGTCCGCCATTATCGTCGATCGGTCGTCCGCAGGAGCCGGGCGCCGGGTCGCCGGTCGTGTCGGGTCGCTGGCCGTTGCGCCGCGCCGCGCTCGCGCGGGCGGCGACGAGGATCGGCGGGACGCCGCCGGCGCGAGTATCCTTGCGCGCGGAGCGTTCGTCTCGCGCGTCCCCGCGCAACCCGTACATGCCCAGCGTCGTCATCGAAGTCCGCCATCCCTATCCCGAGCCGGTCCAGACCGCGCTGCTCGAGGCCGCGTACGACGTGGTCGTCGACGCGTTGCGCGTGTCGCCCGTCCATCGCAACGCGACGCTGCTCGAGCATCCGCCGCATCGGTTCATCGGCCGCACCGACTGCCCGGATCCCGACCGGCTGACCAACGTGACGATCTACGTGATGGCCGGGCGGTCGATCGGGGCCAAGCGCCGGCTGCATCGGTTGATGGTCGAGCGCCTGTCGGCGTTCGGCATTCCGCCGGTCTGCGTCCTGGTTCGCCTGATCGAGTTGCCGCCCGAGAACTTCGGCGTCCGCGGCGGGCAGGCCGGCTGCGACGTCGACCTCGGTTATCCGCTCGACGTCTGATCGCGACGGATCGGCCTCTCTCGCCCGGGCCTCACCGATGGCTCGCCCGCCCACTCGTGATGATCGCTCGATGACGACTCCCGCCGAATTCGACCTGCGCCAGATCGCCGTTCCCGCGTTCGCGCCATCGCTGCTGTACGGGATCGCCGATGGCGCGGTGCTGCCGGTGGTGGCGCTCAGCGCGCTGGAGCTGGGCGCCACGCCGGCCGTCGCCGGCTTCATCGCCGCGCTGGCCGGCATCGGCGCGCTGGTCAGCAACGTGCCGGCGGCGGCGATGACCGCGCGGATCGGCGAGCGCCGCGCGATGCTCGCGGCCGCCGCCATCGCGATGATCGGCTACCTGCTGTGCGCGCTGTCGACGCGTGTCGGCCCGATGGCGGTCGGCGTCTGGCTGTTCGGCATGGCCAGCGCGGTGTTCTCGCTGGCGCGCCAGACCTGGCTGATCAACACGGTGCCGTTCACGATGCGCGCGCGCGCCTTGTCGACGCTGGCCGGAGCGATGCGGATCGGCGTGTTCATCGGGCCGTTCGCCGGCGCCGCGCTGATCCACCGGTTCGGCCTGCACGGCGCTTATGGCGCGGCGATGCTGGCGCTGCTCGTGCTGATCGCCATCGTTTGGCGGCTGCCGGAACTGCCCGACGTGCCGGCGCAGCCCGCGCCGTCGGCGGCGCGGACGGGCGGATCGGCGGGCGGATCGGCGATAGCGAAGGCTGCGGCGGTTTCCGTTCCGGCGCCTTCGTCGTTCCGCGCGGTGCTGCGCAGCCATGCGCACGTCTACCGGACCTTGGGCATCGGCGTCGTGATGGTCGCCGCGATGCGCGCGTCGCGCCAGGTCGTCGTGCCGTTGTGGAGCGACGCGCTCGGGCTGTCGGCCGCGTCGTCGTCGTTGATCTACGGGCTGGCGGCGATGGTCGACATGACGGTGTTCTACCCGGCCGGCAAGATCATGGACCGCTTCGGCCGCGTGTGGATCGCGCTGCCGTGCACGCTGCTGATGGGCTGCGCGTTCCTGCTGACGCCGCTGACGACCGGCTTCACGAGCTTCCTGATCGTCGCGATGCTGCTCGGGCTGGCCAACGGCATCGGCTCGGGCATCGTCATGACGATGGGCGCCGAT
>JASGFT010000062.1:0-25682 GCA_047605425.1 Burkholderiaceae bacterium
CGAAGATCGAGTGCACCGCGGCGAAGACGCCGGCGAACGGGTCCTCGTGCCGGTCGACGACGAGCATCGAATCGAGGGCCCCGAGCAGCAGGTTGGCATGACGGGCCTCGGTGCGCAGCAGCTCGAGCTCGCGGCTCATCGAGATCAGCGTCTCGCGCAGTTCCTCGACCATCAGGCTGCCCGTCCTTGCATTGAAGCCACTTCCCGCGCCATTCGCTGCCCCGTTCGCTGCCGGTACACGCGCTCAGCGCCCGAAAGCCACGGCCGAGATCATCAGGTTGCCGTGCGCGTTGCGGTCGATCATGAAGCCCTGTTCGCCGAACGTGAAGCAGCCGATGAAGGGCCGGCCGTCGAGGCTGTCGGCGACCGTGCGCGATACGCGCGGCATCTCGTCGCCGACGGCGAGCCGGCAGCCGGCGCAGTAGACGATCAGCGCGCCGGCCAGGTTCGCCGCGCCGCCGGGCAGCGTCGACGCGGCGGCCGACGCCACCTTGCCGGCCCGCTCGATCAACCGCGAGCGGTCGCCGCGCATGCTGTAGACCCGCGTGCCGACCTCGACCGACGCGAACGTCGCCAGGCCGCCGTTCGCGAGGATGCGATCCGGATGGATCAGCAGGTAGTGCGCGACGTCCTCGATGCGGCCGGCGTCGACGCCCAGCGGAAACATCGTGGTGTCGGCCAGGATGTTGCCGCCCTCGCCGAGCTTGTCCACCAGTGTACCGCCGATCCAGCGGTTATAGACTTCGGCCGCAGGCTCCCCATCGATGGAAATGATCTGCCGACCGCAGGCTTGTGTGACCACGCCGCTTTCCCCGACCGGATCGTAACCGATCCGCGTCACGATCCCGCTATCCCCACTCGGCTCGTAGCCGCCCTGGAACGCAAAGCCGATGCCCCCGGAAGAGAAGAGGACGCCAACGACGAGACCGTCAGAAAGCATCCCCTCAGGTCCCACTTGTCGCCATTGCCCGCTGACATCGTTGTCCGCCGAACTGCCGCCGATGATCGGACAGCGATCGCCGACAACACGGCGCAAACCCTGAGATCACCTGCTCTTCGCTGCCCGGAGCCTGATAGATCCAGATCAGCTCGGGCAGTTCGCCTTCGCAATCGGCGTCCTGCAGCGCGGCGCGCAGCGCGCGCTCGGCGCAATCGGCCGGATCGCCGTCCAGCCGCACGGCCGCCGTGCCGTAGTTGCCGTCGACGTCGTCGACGATCAGCAGGCCGATCGAGCCGGAGCCGCCGAGGCCGTCGTCGGTCATCACGCCGCAGCACGAGGTGCCGCCGATCAGCGCGGCGTCCGGAAAGCGCTCGCGCAGGAACGCGCCGAGGCGGACATCGTCGTGATCCGCGTCGTAGAACGCGCAGACGAACGCCGGATCCTGGTCCGCGCCACAGCGATTCGCCAATTCGGCGATCGCCGCGCCGGTATCGGCGTGACGCACCGCCACGGAACTCAGACTGACCATGATGCCGTTGCCCCCCGGATCACCGGATCGGGTACCCGTCGTGCCCGGACGTCCTCGCCGCTTCGCGCCGGCGCGCCGCTCGCACCAAACGGCTGAAGTGTCGACGATGCGAGGCCGGCTCGAACAGCGTCCGCTGACGAACGGCCGGCGCTAGACGCCCGCCCGGCCGAAGAAGCTCAGCAGCAGTTCGACGACCCGCGCCGGCTGTTCCTGCTGCACCCAATGCCCGGCCCCGTCGACGACGTGGGCGCCGAGAAAGCGCGCGCATCCGTCGCGCTGCATGCGTTCCAGCTCGCCGGGCTTCTGGTACATGCCCCAGTCGCGGCTGCCGGCGATGAACGTAGCCGGGACCTCGATCCGGCAGCCGCTCCAGGTCTGCATCTCGGCGGTGAACCGGCCGCTGGTCGAGCATCGATACCATTGCAGGCCGCCCTGGAAGCCCGTGCGCCGGTACTCGTCGCTGTAGACGCGCAGTTCGGCGTCGGGCAGCCAGGCGTTGGCGGCGATCGCTTCGGGCGAAGGCATCTGCGGCGCGCAGGCCTGCGCCATCGTCTGGCCGCGATCGAGCACGTAGTACGTCGGCATCCGCGCCAGTTCGTCGGCGGTCCACGCGCGCAGCGGCTGCGGATCGTTGCCGGGCCAGTCGGCGCTCTTGACGTGGTAGTACGCGCGCAGGAACGCGTGCACGCCTTGCGGGCAACGCCGCATGTCGGCGTCGGCCGCCGGCGTCGAGTAATACCACTGGTAATGCACGCGCGGGCGCGGCAGCGCGGCCAGCGCCGCGTGGATGTCGACGTCGGCCACGCCGCCGGCGGCACCGCTGGGCCGCGGCGCGGGCGCACCGTCATCGGCGTCGCGCGCCGCCATGCCGGACGGCAACGCCGGCGGACCGCCGAACGGCGCGCTAAGCAGGGCCACCGACCGGAACACGTCGGGCCGGATCAGCGCGCACCAGGCCGCGACCGGCGCGCCGAAATCGTGGCCGACGACGGCGGCGACCGACCGATATCCGAACGCCGCGACCAGGCCGAGCGCATCGCGCACCAGGTTCGTCATCCGGTACGGCGCGATGTCGTCGTCGTACGAGACGGGTTCGGGCGTCGTGCGGCCATAACCTGCTGGTCGGGCGCCAGCACGTGATAGCCGGCCCGCGCCAGCGCCGGCATGATCTTGCGCCAGCTGTAGGCCAGTTCGGGAAAGCCGTGCAGCAGCAGCACGCACGGCCGGCCCGGCGTCTCGAAACCGGCCTCGAGCACGTGCATGCGCAGGCCGTTGATGCCCGGCACGTAGCGCGAGCGGATGCCGGCGCCAGCAGGCCGGCCGGCAGCGGCGGCAAGCTCCCGGCGCCCGCGGCCGTCAAAGCGCGGCGTCCTTGATCTTCTTGAGCGCGCGCACCTTGATCCGCACGGTGGCGGGCTTGGCGTCGAACCAGCGCTCCTCGCCGGTGAACGGATCCTTGCCGAATCGCTTCTTCTTGGCCGGGACGTTCTGGACCATGACCTTCAGCAGGCCCGGCATCGTGAAGCCGGCCGCGCCCTTCTTGTGGACCGAACCGAGGATCGTGTTCTCGAGCGCTGCCAGCACGGCCTTGACCGATTTGGGTTCGACGCCGCTCTGCGCGGCCAGGTGCGTGGCGAGCGACGACTTGGTGAAGGTCTGCTTGATCGGCTTGACGACTTTCGGATCAGCCTTGGCCGGCGCGGCCTTGGCGGTCTTCTTCGTCGTCTTGCTGGCTTTGACGGCTTTCTTGGTGGTTGCCATAACTATGCGGATTCCATGATGAATGAAGGAGTCGGCACGCTCACAGGTGGTTGGCGCAACAACCACAACCATCAGGTGCGGCCGTGATTGTAGGCATCATTACCGCAGGAAAGGCAGTTCTTCTCGCAACGATAGTGCAATTCCAGGGGGCAACGTTGCAGCGCGGCGACTTTTCAGCCGTTTTTCCCCGTGCAAATACGGTATTCGAGCCACCTCGACCGCCGCCCCATGCGAATCGCGCACTCGTCGCGCGGCGCTTCGCACGGCATGAAACCCGCCGGCGCGAACACGATGATCGCCGAGCCGTGCTCGATCCAGCCTCTCTGGTCGCCGCGCGAGAAAGAGGCCTTGCAAACGAAGACGTTCGGCCCCGATGGCGCAGGTGCGGCAACGCGTCGAGAAGGTGCCGCCGCAGGCTGGTCACCGCCACCCGCGTGGCCAGCGCCCGGTGCCCGGCGGGCGCGACCGGCGGATGCGCGAACCCCTTGGCCTGCGGCGGCTGCCGCGCACGGATCCTCGCGCGATGCCGGCACTAAGTGGGCGCCGAGCGGGCCGGCATCCGGTCAGCGCCGCTGGTACTCGATGACGTTGGCCGGGTCCTTGACCTGCATGACCCGAAAACCGCTGCCCCGCCGCTCGACGATCGATTCGTTGCCGTGCGCCCACAGGATGCGGCTGGCGCCGATGTACTGGCCCTGCGCCTGCAGATCGCCGACGCGGCCGCGAATGCCGCCGTCAGCCGCCACGTCGATCGCGATGTTGCGCAGCCCGCTGCGCAGCGAGGTGCCGACGAAGCTGCCGACCATCCACGCCGGAGCCGGTTGCGCGCGCGAGCGCATCGTCGCGACCGCCGACTCGAGCGCGCCATCGTCGCCGCGGCCCTGCGACGGCACCGGTGCATCCTGCGGCGAGCGCGACTCGCCCGACGGCACGTGCTGGCAGGCGGGCAGGGCGATCACGATCGCCAGGCCGGCCAGCGCCGCCCGGCCCGCGCGCCGTGCCCGGCGATGCGAACGGACGGCTGTTGCGGAGAAACGCATCGATCTGCCTCCTTTTCAACGCGCCGCCGCGATGCGCGGCGAGGCCATCAGCAACGCGTAGGCAGCGCCGATCAGCGCCGGGTCGCGAGTGCGGCCGGAGATCACATAAGTCGGGATCCGGGACAGGTAATCGTCGAACCGTCCCTTCGATTCGAATCGCTGCCGGAACGGCGTCGCGTCGAACCACTCGCCCAGGCGCGGGATGATGCCACCGCCGATGTAGATGCCGCCGCGCGCGCCGAGAACCAGCGCCAGATTGCCCGCCGCCGAGCCCAGCATCGCGCAGAACGTGCGCATCGTCGCGTCGCACAACGGGTCGCCGGCCAGCGCTCGCGACGTGATCCACGCCGGGGTCACCGCGCCGCCCTCCGGCTCGGGCATCGGCAGGCCATCGACGCGCGCGACCGCTTCGCACAGCAGCGGCAGACCCATTCCGCAGACCAGGCGTTCGAACGACACGTGCGGATACCGCTGCCAGGCCTGCGCGAGGATCGCCGCCTCGCGCGCATCGGCGGGACTCAGGCTGCAATGGCCGCCTTCGCCCTGCAACGCGGCCCAGCCGCCGCCGAGGACCGGGATCAGTCCCGACACGCCGAGCCCGGTGCCCGGGCCGATCAGTCCGCGCGCCTGATCGACGACCGGGCGCCCGCCGCCGACCTGCCGCAGATCGTCGTCCTGCAGCGTCAGCACCGACCAGGCCAGCGCCGTGAAGTCGTTGAGCAGGCACAGATCGTCGAGGCCCAATGCGTCGCGCAGGCCGGCGATCGAGAACGACCACGGCGAATTGGTCATCCGCACCGCGTCGCCGGTGATCGCCGTGGCGAGCGCCATCGCCGCGCGGCGCGGCCAGGCGCCGCGATCCTGGCCCAGCGTCTGCTGCAGGTAATGCGTCGCGGCGTCGGCGAGCGACGCGAAATCGGCGACCGGCAGCGTGCCGGCCGCCTGCGGCCGCAACGAGGCAGCGCCGTCGTCGACGAGCGCGAACCGCGCATTGGTGCCGCCGACGTCGGCGACCAGCGCCCAGCGTTCGATCGCCACGAGGCGCTCGGGCGCGCCGGCATCCGTCACGGACGCGGGCGCTCGGGGATGGCCTGTCTGCTGCATGACCTGCGATGCCCTCCGTTTTGTCGTTCGCGGTCGAGCATAACCCGATTCGCCGATCTTTCCGGCGCGGGTCGTGCCGTCTTTCGCAGCGGGCGTCGGATCCGGCGCGAACGGCCGCCGGGTCGGTCCGGACCTCGGACCAGATCTCAGCCCGCCCCGTCCAGCCAGCCGACCTTGCCCTGGCCGCCCTCGTTGATCCGCGCGACGAACGCGTCGGCGTCCGGCTCGGGCAGGCGCAGGCGGAACGTCACCAGCGAGCCGTGCGCGACGTCGACGTCGGCGGCGCCCGCCGACGCCAGCTCGCGGCGCAGCCAGCCTTCGAGCGCATAGGGCACGACGCAGCCCAGCTCGCGCCAGCGCCGCAGCGCGATCTTGTCGGCGCCCAGCAGCGCCTGCGCGACCGCATCGGTATAGGCGCGCACCAGCCCGCCGGCGCCGAGCTTGATGCCGCCGAAGTACCGGACGACGGTGGCCAGCACGCCATCCAGATCCTGGTGGCGCAGCACGTCGAGCATCGGCCGGCCGGCGGTGCCGCCGGGCTCGCCGTCGTCGACCGCGGCCGACTGCCCGCCGGCCAGCATCGCCCAGCACACGTGCGCGGCGCCCGGATGCGCGGCGCGCAGCGCGGCGACGCGAACCCGCGCCGCCTCGCGCCCATCGATCGGCTCGACGCAGGCCAGGAAACGGCTCTTGCGGATCACGAGTTCGTGGTGGCAGGCGGTACGCAGGGTCTGGGACATGAAGCGAGATCGTTGCGCGAACCTGGGGGCGGCGCGCGATCCCGACGTTATCATCGAAGTGCCGCATCACGATGGCCGCCAGCCGGCGCGCCCAGCACAACGAGGAGAGACATCATGAATGACCGCGTCCGCCTGACCGTCCAGGACGGCGTCGCCGACGTGCGGATGATCCGTGCCGACAAGATGAATGCGCTGGACCAGGCGATGTTCGATGCGCTGGTCGCGACGGGCCGGGAGCTGATCGGCCGCACCGACGTGCGCGCGGTCGTGCTGTCCGGCGAAGGCCGCGCCTTCTGCGCGGGGCTCGACACGGACCGCTTCCAGAGCATGGCGAAAGGCACCGACGGCGACGGCGCGCGCCCCAGCCACCAGCAGCGCCTGGGCCCGCGCACCTACGGACTCAGCAATGGATCGCAATACGCGGCGATGGTCTGGCAGGACATCCCGGTGCCGGTGATCGCCGCCGTCCATGGCGTCGCGTTCGGCGGCGGCCTGCAGGTCGCGCTGGGCGCCGACATTCGCTTCGTGACCGCCGATGCGCGGCTGTCGATCCTCGAGATCAAGTGGGGCCTGGTGCCCGACATGGGCGGCACGCTGCTGCTGCAAGGGCTGGCGCGCGCCGACGTGATCCGCGACCTGACGTTCTCGGGCCGGATCTTTTCGGGCGGCGAAGCCGTCGAGTACGGCATCGCGACGCGCGTCTGCCAGAACCCGTACCAGGACGCGCTCGCTTATGCCCGCGAGATCGCCGGCCGCAATCCGCACGCGATCCGCGCCGGCAAGCGGCTGCTGCGGGTCGCCGAGCAGGGCGACGCGGCCCGCACGCTGCAGGCCGAGTCCGACGAGCAGATCGCGCTGCTGGGCAGCCCCAACCAGATCGAGGCCGTCAGGGCCGGACTCGAGAAGCGCGCCGGAAACTTCGCCGACCCGCAGGCCTGATCCGGCGGCCGTCCGCCGACGAACGAAGCCGCGAAGAGGCGTCGGCGCCCGGGCCGCCGCCGCGGGCTCAGAATTCGGCGTGCATCCGCAATCCGTAGACGCTGACCGGGCCTCGCGCGGCGTTGTAGCCGGGGTTGACGATCCGCTGGAAATCGGCGGACAGCCACAACCCGCGCCGCGCCCGCAGCGAATAGAACACCTCCAGCAGGCGCTCGGGCCGATAGTCGAGCCGGCCGTCGCCGAGGAAAAAGCCCAGGCCGCCCAGCGCCAGGTAACCGCGATGAGCGGCCGACAGCGCGTTCTCGGCGACGCCGACGCCCAGGCGATCGTCGCCGCGGCGCCACAGGCCGCCGTCGATCAGCACGCCGACCGACGCGCTGCGGCCGATCTCGGTGTACGAATACGTCTCGGCGCGATCGGGTCCGCGTCCATAGCGCGCGAAGAATCCGCCCCAGCGACCCAGCGCCTGCTCGACGCCGAGCCCCCATCCCCACTTGCTCTGGTCGCGGCGCACGTCGCCGACCGCGGGATCGCCGCCGGTGGCGGCGGCCGCGGCGATCGCCGCGTCGTAGCGCCCCATCACCGCGCGATTACGCCATAACAGCACGCGCCATGTACCGGGCTGGCCGCCGAACGCCGTCGACGTCTCGGCTTCGACCTGATCGCCGTGGCTGCGGCCGAGCGCCGGATTCAGCGTCAGGCCGTTCGATTCGCGCGCCATCGCGAAACGCCCGACACGCAGCGCATGGCCGTCATCGATCCATTCGAGCGCGACGCCGCGCGTGTAGCCGCGCGCATCGGCCGCGAAATCGTACGAGCCGTGCGTGATCAGCGCCCAGTTCATGAACTGCGTGCGCGGATCGTGGCTGTACGCGTTGCGGTCGAAGATGTCGATCAGCGACACGATGCCGGCGGTCACGACCAGCCGGCGGCGGTCGACGACGCCGGCCATCTGGTTCGGCGCCGACTCGATCGCTTCGCTGCCGCCGCCGAAACCGATCGTCTGCCGCCAGAATCCTCGCGCCAGGTAGAGCACCGGATCACGTCCCGAGGTGCGGGCCAGCTCGCCGTTCGGAAAACCGCCGAAGCCGGTCAGGTTCGACAGCGGCAGCCCGGCGGCGACTTCCGGATTCAGGTAGAGCTCGCCGCCGCGCCAAGGACGCGCGCCGATGAAGAGCGTGGCCGTATACGAGTACGAACGCTCGCGATCGGACCGCAGGCTGTTGGGGCCGTCATAAGCCGCGCCGAACGGCGGCTTGCGTTGCCAGACGCCGGTGACCTGGCCGAGCGCCTGCCAGGCTTCGGGCCGGGCCGCGGGCCCGGAGTCGGGGACGGCTGCCAGCGCCGCTCCGGCCGCCGGCACGACCGCGGCCGCCAGGACGAGCCGGCGGACGACGAACGGGATCGTCTTGATGCGACGAGCGGGCGTGGCTGGTTCGTTCACAGATTCTCCACACTCTAGCAGGCCGGTCGCCGCCGAGGGCAATCGGGGATTGCATTGACGCCGGCCGTCCCCAGATGAGTATCAACGGCCCGAAGCCGGCTATCACCGCGCCGGGCCCCAGACCCGAGGAGCCCATGATGAACGTCAATCACAGCGAACGCACGCCGGCGCAGATCGAAGGCATCATCGAACTGGCGCAACTGCTCGAACGGATCGAGCACAACCCGGTCGCGGTCAACGCCGAGCAGTACCGGCGCACCGTCGAACGGCTGTCGGATGCCCTGCGCGATGCACCGTCGGACGCGTTTCTCGACAAGCTGCTGTCGAGCTTTCCGGCGACGGCCGAGTTGTACGAGAACCTTCACTACCAGCGCTCGGGCCTGAGCCGCACGCCGCTGGACCTGTCGATCTCGACCGAGATGCGCGCCCGCGAGCTGCTGCAGCGGGTGGCCCGCGCCGGCTGAACGCGACGCGGCCGATTCAATTCATTCACCGGTTCTCAAGCGGCCAGCCGGGGCGCCACGCTCGTCGTCACCGGCTCGTCGAGCGTCTTCAGCAGGTAGCGCCAAGCGCCGGGATTGGCCTTGGCGAAATGGATGACCAGCCGCGCCTGCTCGCGCGCATAGCGCTGCCACGGCGTGTCGTCGGTCAGGCCGGCGGCGTGATGCAGGCCGTGAACGATCTCGTGGAACAGCACGGTCGCGCGGACCGTGCCCGTCAGCGTCGGATAGATCCGGATGTGGAGCAACTCGTAATCGTAGTCGCCGAGCCGCGTGCGCGCGTCGCGCTCGGGCAGGCGGCCGACCGACACGACGTGGCGCCGGCACACGACGCGCCGCGGCATCGCGACCTGGGGCCCGCGGCCCTGCAGCACGTCGACGAAGCGCGCGCGCGGCGCATAGTGCATCTGCACCATCCAGTTCATCCACAGCCAAGTCTTGGGATTGTTGCGCGCGAACGCGACCAGGCCCGCCGACAGGCTGTGCGTATAGGCCTCCTCGTTCATCTGCTCCTGGTTCAGCCCATGCACGTAGTGGATGAAGCGGATCGTGCGGAACAGGAACTCCTCGATCAGGCGGGCCGGCTCGAGCGTTTCGTCGAACAGCACGAGGCCGTGCTCGAGGCTGATGCACGAGCGCGAGCGCCGGTCGAGCAACTGATGACGAGGCACCAGCCGCGCGCGCATTTCATAAGGTCCGACATGGATGCCGAACGGAAACTCGGTGCTCAAGGGCGTCCTCCGTAGGCGTGGGATCGCGGCCCGGAAGCCGATCGGCATTCCACGATGTGGAAAATATCGACTGGGCGGCAAGCTTCGCTCGATACCTTAGCAGCGTCGGGCGGCCGGTCAACGGCCGGCACGGGCGATCGAGGGGTTTAGCGGCGCCGAATCGACGGAGCTTTGGCAAAGGCCGCGACAGCAAGGGCGATTCCACCGAGGATTCGGCGAAAGCGAACACTTACCCACAAGAAAAATCGCAATCTGCGACGGCTGGCGGCCGGCCCGGCTGGCGGCTCAGAAGCGCAGGCCCAGGCGGCTCGCTTCGATGACCGCATGCGTGCGGTTGCTGACGCCGAGCACGCGCAGCAGCGCGCCGACGTGCAGCTTGACCGTGCTCTCGGCGATGTTCAGCCGGCGCGCGATCAGCTTGTTGGGTAACCCCTTGACGAGCAGGCCCAGCACCTCGCGCTGCCTTTCGGACAGGAAATCCGGATCGAAGATCTCTTCGGCCGGTTCGACGGCGGCTTCGGCGACCACCGGTTCGGGCCGCGGCTGCAGCTCGGCCCGGTTGTCCCGGCGCAGCGCGCCGAGCACCGTCGGCGGCACGTAGACGCCGCCTCGCGCGACCAGTTCGAACGCGCCGAGGAAGATCTCGCGATTGGCCGTCTTGGGGATGAATCCCATCGCCCCCAGGTCGATCGCGGCGATCGCCTGCTCGGGCGTGACGGAGCCCGAGACGACGACGATCGGCAGCCCCGGATGCTGCAGCCGCAGTTGCTCGAGCGCCTGCAGCCCCTGCACGCCGGGCAAGTTGAGGTCGAGGAACAGTAGGTCGACGCCATCGTTCTTCTGCAGCACGGCCAGCCCTTCCTCGAGGCTGGACACGCCGACGACGTCGAACGTCGGATCGACGGTCAGCAGCGACGCGGCCACCGCATCGCGCATCATCGGATGGTCATCAATGATCAGGAATCGCATCCGGGCAATCTAACCCCTTGACCAGGCCAGTTCAAGGCAACGGACGGTCAGGCGCGGATATCGACGCAAGGCCAGTCATCCTCGACCAAAGGCTAGGTAGGCCATCCGGCCTCGCTGCGCTCTCGCCGGTCGACTATTGCATCATGCCGGCCGAAGCGATCGTGAAGTGGCGTTCGCCTGCACGCTGACCGAGAATGATCCGCTCACCACCGCCGCGCCGCGGATTCGGGAACGCGACTTGCCGACACATAGCGAACAACAGACCAGGATCAGGGTCGAACGATTGCGCCTGCTGATGCTGCAGACGCGGCGGGCGCCGATCGGCGCCTTCGTCATGGTGCCGGCGCTGACGGCGTTCGTCGCGCCGTTCGCGCACGGCGCCAGTCCCTACGTCTGGGCGCTCGCCGCCTTCCTGGTCATCGGCACGCGGGCGACGTTCGCGATGTGGTGGCTGCGCACCGACCACCCGCCGCCGACCGCCTGGACCGAATGCGCGATGATCGTGTCGGCGACGCTCAGCGGCGTGATGGCCGGGCTGTACGCGCTGCTGTTCGCGCCGGCGTTGCCGCCGCTCGAGCAGGGCGTGATCACGGCGGCGATCATGGGATGGGCGGCCGCGTCGATCGCGACGATGAGCCAGCTTCCCCGGCAGTACGTCGGCTTCCTCGGCGCGCTCGCCACGCTGCTGTCGATCTCGTGGCTGCGTTCGGACTCGTCGCATTCGGTGCCGGTGGTCGTGCTGATCGTGCTGTTCACGTTCATCCTGGCGGCGTCGGCGGCCGACTACGGCAGGGTCATCCGCGACGCCGCGCGGATGCGCTTCGAGAACGTCGACCTGATCGCCAGGCTGTCGGCCGAGACCGAGGCCGCACAGAACGCGCGGGCGCTGGCCGAGGAAGCGATGCTGGCCAAGTCGCGCTTCCTGGCCGCGACCAGCCACGACCTGCGCCAGCCGGTCACCGCGCTGTCGGTGCTGACCGGCGCGCTGCTGCAACGGCAGCTCGAACCGCCGATCCGCTCGGTCGTGTCGCGGATCGATTCGGCGGTCGAGTCGATCGACGCGCTGCTCGGCGGCCTGCTCGACCTGTCGCGGCTGGATGCGAAGGCGATCGAGCCGACCCTCGCGCCCTTCGATCTCGACCACCTGTGCGCTCGGCTGGGCGACGAGTGCCGGCCGATCGCCGACGACAAGAACCTGCGTTTCGACGTGGACGCCCAGGTCGGCGTCGTCATCAGCGATCCGGTGCTGGTCGAGCGGATCATCCGCAACCTGCTGCAGAACGCGCTGCGCTACACGCTGACCGGGTCGGTGCGGCTGCAGGCGCGACGCGACGACTCGACGTTCACGATCGACGTCGTCGACACCGGCATCGGCATTCCGCCCGACCTGCAGGCCCGCGTGTTCGAGGAATACTTCCAGGTGACCAATCCCGGCCGGCAGCGCAACCTGGGCCTGGGTCTGGGACTGTCGATCGTCGAGCGGCTGTGCGCGCTGCTCGGCGCCCGCATCGAGCTGACGTCGGCTCCCGGCGAGGGATCGACGTTCCGCGTCGTGCATCCGATCCGGTCCTCGCCCGCTTACCGCAGCCAGCCGAGCGCGCCGGCCGTCGCGGTCGACGCACAGATCCCGGCCGGCAGCGTCGTCGTCGTCGTCGACGACGACGCGGGCGTGCAGGACGGCCTGACGGCTCTGCTCGAAGGCTGGGGCTGCCAGGTCGTCTCGGGCGGCACGCCCGAAGAAGCGTTCGAGCAAGCCGTTCGGCAACGGCTGACGCGCATCGACTGCCTGCTGACCGACTACCGCCTGAGCACCACGCAGACCGGGTTCGACGTCCCCGCCCATGCGCCGACGAACATGGCGCCCGGCGCGGTCATCGTGATGACCGGCGACATCGACACGGCCGTCCGTACCGAGGCGCTGGCGCGTGGCTTCCAGTTCCTGGACAAGCCGCTGCGGCCCGATACCCTGAAGAAAGCCGTCGCGGCCGCCATCTCGACCGCGCGCGCGGCCGCCGCCGAACCGCTCGAAGTCCGCGGACCGGCCCGAGCGTGAACGGCTCGTCCCGGCGCCATCCTCCCGGCGCCGATCGCGGACGTTTCATCGACCGACAACAACAACAACGAGAACTGCATGGACTGGCTGGCCACAGGGATCGAGCAACTCGTCGACGCATGCCGCCGCGACCCGGCCGAGCGCGAGTTCGACGTGATCGTCATCGGCAGCGGTTACGGCGGATCGGTGATGGCCGCCCGCCTGGCGCGGCTGCAACGCCCGGACGGCCGACCGATCCGCCTGGCCGTGCTCGAGCGCGGCCGCGAGTACGTGCCCGGCGAGTTTCCGGACGACCTGGGCATGCTGCCCGGCCACGTGCGCATCGACCGTTGGGATTCGCCGTCGCCGATCGGCGCGGCCGATGCGCTGTTCAACTTCCAGATCAATCCCGACCTGAGCCTGTTGACCGGCTGCGCGCTCGGCGGCGGCTCGCAGATCAACGCGAACGTCGCGATCGAGGCGAGCCCCGGCGTGCTGGGCGGGCCCGGCTGGCCGCGGGTGTTCCGCGAGCAGCCGACGCTGCTCGCCCCTTATTACGAACGCGCGCGGCGGATGCTGGGCATCACCGATTACCCCGGGGATACCGGCAAGTTCCGCGCGCTGCGCGAGGTCGCGTGGCCGATCGCGCGGCGCTTCGAGGCCGGCACCGGCCGCCGCGGCGGCGATGACGGCGCGCGGTTCTCGCGGGCGCCGATCGCGGTCACCTTCGCGGCGCGCGGCGATCGCGATCGCGCGGCCCGATCCGGCGACGCGCGCCCCGACGAGCGCCCGGCCGTCGAGCAATCGCCATGCATCGAGTGCGGCAACTGCGTCAGCGGCTGCAACCACTGGGCGAAGAACACGCTGACGATGAACTACCTGCCGCACGCACGCCAATGGGGCGCGCGACTGGTCACCGGCGTCACGGTCACCCGGCTCGCGCGCGCGAACCTCGACGGCGAGCGCGCCGGGCGCGACGACGAGCCGCGCTGGCACGTGCAGATCGACGCGACGATCGCCGAGACCGCGCCGGACCGGCGGCTGCTGATCGACGGCGAACCGGTCCGCCTGGTCGCGCGGCGCGTCATCGTCGCGGCCGGCGCCGTCGGTAGCGCCGAGCTGCTGCTGCGATCGCGCCGCTCGCCGCGGCGACCCGACGGCCTGTGGTTGTCGCCACGGCTCGGCGAGGGCCTATCGACCAACGGCGACATGATCAGCGCCGCCTACTGGCAGCGCGAACGCGTCGACGCCGTCGGATTCGACGCGCGCCAATCGGCCGCCGCCGCGGCCGGGGCAGCGAACGGCTCTGCTCCGAACGCCACGGTACCGAACGCCGCTGCACCGAACGCCGGGACACCGGGCGCCACGCCGGAGGGCACCCCCCGGCCGGTCGGGCCGACGATCACCGGCCTGATCGACCTGCGCGACGCGCCGCGACGCGAGGATCAGGTGCTGATCGAGGATGGCGCCGTGCCCGGCGCGCTCGCCGACCTGTGGGCCGAGCTGCTGGCGACCGCCTCGCTGCCGCATCAACTGACGCGCTGGCGGTTCCAGGCGCGGCGCTGGCATGGCTCGCTCTGGCGCGATCTGTTCGGCGGGCTGTTCGGCGGCCGGGGCCGCGGCGGCGCCGACGGTCTGCTGGTCTCCGACGAGGCGGCACGGCACAGCCAGTTGCTGCTGGCGATGGGCCACGATGCGGCGGCCGGCGTGATGCGACTGCGCGAGGCGGCCGGCGACGCCGCCGACTTCCGGCGCGCGCGCATCGACTGGCGTGAGGCCGACGGTCGCCGCGCCGCCGACCAGCCGGTCTTCGAACGGCAATCCGACTGGCTGCGAGGCGTGGCGTCGACCGGCGCGATCCCGCTCGACAATCCGTTATGGAAGCCGCTGCCCGACAAGCTGGCGTCGACGCTGGCCGACGGCAAGGTCACGCGCGGCACCTTGATGACCGTGCATCCGCTCGGCGGCTGCCGGATGGCGGACGAAGCGGCGCTGGGCGTCGTCGACCCGGACGGCCAAGTCTACGACGGCGATCGCGGCGCGGCCGTCCATCCGGGGTTGTACGTCTGCGACGGCTCGATCGTGCCGACCTCGCTGGGCGCCAATCCGCTGCTGACGATCAGCGCGCTGGCCGAGCGCCAGGCGGAACGGCTGATCGAGCGGATGATCCGTCGCGACGGCTACGCGCTGCGCGCCCCGCGCGAGTTGGCGCCGATCGCGCGGCCGGCGGATACGATGCGGCAGACGACGCCGGAAGCGGTGCCGGCGATTGCGGTGCCGGAAAATGCGGTGCGGACGGACGCGGTGCCGGTGGATGCGGCCGAACTCGCCGGGGCCGCCAGCGACGATCCGCGGGTCGGGCTGCGCTTTCGCGAACGCCTGCGCAACCTGACCGAGATCGGCCTGACGCTCGAAGGCCTGAAGGACGTGCTGGCGATCGATCCCGCATCGCTGCCCATCGATCCGGCCGAACGCAAGCGGCTGCGGCTGGCGCTGGACGTGCAGCTCGACATCGACGACCTGCGCGCCTACCTGCGCGCGCCGCACGACGGCGAACGCGCCGGGCTGCGCGCCCGCGGCGCGCTGTCGATCCAGTACGACGCGTCGTCGCTGATGCCCGGTCAGCAGGTGGCGATCTGGCGCGACCACCGGGTCACGCTCGACGACGGCGAGTTCCGGCTGTTCGACGAACCCGCGCAGTCGTCGCTGCTGGCGCTCGCGCGCGGCGTATGGCAGTTCCGCAAGGTCCGCGGCCGGCATGCGAGCTGGTATGGCGGCATCGAGCTTCGCAAGCTGTGGATGTACGCGAAGCTGTGCCGGCAGGTCGGCACGAGGCGGCGCATCGACTATCGCTTCCGGCTGACCGGCAAGGACGGGCGCGACTACGTGCTCGATGGCCGCAAGCACGTCGAGTTCGCCGACCGGATCAACCCCTGGCTGTCGCTGGCCGACGTCGCCGCGACGATCGCGCCGCTGGACGAAGCCGGCCATGCCGGCGCCCCCGTCTGGCGCGACACGATGCGGCTCGACCCGCTGCACATGCTGCGCCACGAGCTGCCGCAGGTGACGCGTCAGCCGCACGCGCCGGCCGGCATCCTGGCGATGGCCTCGTACGGCCTGCTGTTCGCCCGCGCGCTGGCGGCCACGCACCTGTTCCACTTTCGCGAGCCGGACTACGAGCCGGCGACGACGCCGCGCCGATTGCTGCCGGGCCCGCTGGCCGGCCTCGACGGCCCCGAGCATCACTGGCTGACGATCGACGACCCCGACGACGCCGGCGACGATCCGCCGCATCCGCCGCTGCGGATCTGCGCGACCCGATACCGGGCGACGACGGCCGACGACGGCGCGGCGAGCGGCGCCGCGCCGGCCAAGGCGCCGATCGTCATCTTCCACGGCATCCTGCATTCGACGCTGGCGTTCGCGACCGACACGATCGACGAGAACCTGACGCAGCACCTGTGCCGCCAGGGTTATGAGGTGTGGCTGATCGATTTCCGCACCAGCATCGCCTTCGGCCGCAGTCCGCAGCCGCTGAGCTTCGACCGCATCGCCCGCCACGACGTGCCGGCGGCGATCGATCACGTGCTGGCCGTCAGCGGCGCGCGCCAGGTCAACGTATTCGCGCATTGCATGGGCGCGGCGGTCTTCTCGATGGCGATGCTGGGCCGCGACGGCGACGGCCGGCGCTACGTCGATCCGGCCAGGATCCGCGCGCTGTGCTATTGCCAGGTGTCGTTCCTCGTCGTCAACGCGTACGGCAACCTGCTGCGCGCCGAGGCGATCGCGCTGGTGCGCGACGGGCTGAACCTGAGGACGATCAACCCGCGGGTCGACGATTCGGCCGGCGCCGCCGAGCGGCTGCTCGACCGCATCGCCTTCACTTACCCGGTGGCTCCGGCCGAACGCGACGCGCACGATCGCCACGGCCACGACGCGCGCCACGATACGGCGGTATGCAACCGCCTGAACCTGCTGATCGGCACGCACTGGTTCCATCACAACCTGGATCCGCGCACGCACCAGCGCCTGTCGGAGCTGCTGGGTCCCTCGCACGTCGAGACGTTCTACCAGATCCATCACTTCGGCCTGCGCGGCCGCGTGATGAACGCGTTCGGCGAGAACGTCTACGCGACCGACGACAACCTGCGCGAGGTGTTCGGCCAGGTGCCGACGCTCTTCATCCAGGGCGCAGAGAGCGACGTCTTCGACACGCGCACCACGGCGGCGGCCTGCGAACGCCTGCAGGCGCTGACCGGCGTCGACCGCCATCGCTGCCGCCACTACCCCGGCTACGGGCATCTCGAATGCGTGTTCGGCAAGGATGCCGCCCGCGTCGTCTATCCGGACGTCGTCGCGTTCTTCGACGCGCCGCCGCTGGCCGCGCCGGCGCGCCCAGTGATCGAGACGCGGCTCAAGCCGGCCGAGGTCGGCCCCGTGATCGGCGCCGCGACGCCGATCGGCGATGACGATCCGGTCGCGCCGGGCGGGTTGCTGCTGCGGATCTGGTACGCGCCGCAGACCGATTCGAGCGACCTGACCGAAGGCGCGCTCGTCTGCGTGCGCGAGCGCGGTGAGGGTCCGCCGCCGCCGCTGGACGCCGCCGACTTCCAGCCGGTCACCACGGCACGCGACACGACGGCCGCGCTGACGCCCTACGTCGTGCTCGAGGTGCCGGTCGCCGCCGACCGCCTCGGCAAGGACCTGCGGATCCTGCTGGCCAGCAAGAGCCTGCGCAACGGACGCGACCCGGAGCCGACGGCCGCCGGACGGCCGGCGACGCTCGCCGCCGAGCGACGCCCGAAGGCGTTCGCCCGCGCAAGCATCCGGCGCGCGCGACCGGCCACGCGGATCGACTCGGCCTCGACGCGCCGGCCGCCTCCGGTCCCGGCGCGCGATGCGAACGAGGCGGCCGCCGCGCTGCCCCGCGAGCCCGCCGCGCACGCCGGTTCGCGCTGGGCCGCCAAGGTCCGGACGATGGCCGCCGGCGATCCGGGCCTGATCGCGATGCCGCTGGCGATTCGCGAGCTCTCGTTCCTCGATGCGCGGCCGCTCGCCGACGCCTCGCCACGATGGACGCTGCAGGACCCGCCCGAGCGGTTCGTCGCGCGCTCGATCGAGCTGAGCGCCGCCCAGCTTCGCCGGCTGGCCCGGCCGCGACCGGCCGGCGGCACCCGGCTGCTGCTGGCAAGCTGCCGGCACCCGGGCAACTTCTTCGAGAGCGAGCTTAGCGAACGCATCTTCACCGCGATGGCGGGCGAGACGCGCGGCGAACGACCGATCGTCGCCGCCGTCTTCGCCGGCGATCAGATCTACGCCGACGCGACCGCCAACCTGGGCGCGACCCGGCTGCCGCGCGAGCGCGTCACCTCGCTGTACGCGGCGGCGTTCAAGTCGCCCGCCGCGCGCGATCTGCTGCGCAAGGTGCCGTGCATCATGGCCGGCGACGACCACGAGATCGTCGACAACTGGGCCGGCGCGCGCGTCGGCGCCGGCGAGACGGCACCGCGCCGCGACCGCAAGCGCTGGGCGACGCTGCGCCAGCGCGCGACCTGGGCGCGCGAAGCCTATGAGGTGTTCCAGTGGGAATTCAGCGAAGGCGCCCGCGCGGCCCGGCATTTCGATCCGGGACGCAACCGGCTGTGGCACGAGGCTCGGCTCGCCGGCTTCGCGTGCTTCGTCACCGACGGCCGCTTCGAGCGCGCGCTCGACGAACGCACCGGCCAGGCCGAGCGGATGCTCTCGCCGAGGCAGCTCGCGGCCCTGCTCGACTGGATCGACGCGCGGCCCGCGACCGCGCCTTGCTTCATCGTGACCAGCGCCGCGCCCTGGCCGCCGACGCGCGCGCTGCACGCGAACAACGCGTACCTGCAGCGCAGCGACAACTGGGCGCGCTATCCGCGCGAGTTCCATGCGCTGCTCGAACGCATCGCCCGGCGCGGCCTGCGCAACGTCGTGATCCTGTGCGGCGACGCGCACTGCTCGCTGAGCGCGCGGGTCCGCTATCGCTTCGCCGACACCGGCTGGTCGGGCGGATTCACCGTCGTGCAGAGCTCGGGCCTGTACACCCCTTACCCGTTCGCGAACGACCGCAACGCCGACTACGGCGTCGCGCCGGGCCGCAGCCGGCGATTCACGCATCGCCACGAAGCGCGCGGCGCGGCCATCGACTTCGACTGGACCGTCACCGGCGGAACGGACCGCCGCAGCTACGCGATCGTCGACGTCGACGAGACCGGGCCGGACCGCTGGCAGCTCTCGGTCAGCCACCGCGACGAGAACGGAGACGACGCAGCCGCGCCCAGTCGTTGGACGATGCCGTTCTGATCGAGTCGGCGTCCGCCGGTCCCGCTCGGAACCTGCGAACGAACCGGACGCGCCCGAGCGCTCAGCGCCCCATCACCTCGCCGAAGCGGACCCACTGCGCGCCGTCGAAGCGGATCAACTGCTCGGCCTCGATCGGCGCGAAATCATCCGGGCCGGTATTGATCCTGATGCCCGGCAGCAATACGTCGAGTTCGAAGTCCTTCAGGTTGGCGGCCTGGCGCATGACGTTCGCGTTCGTCAGGTCGTCGCCGCACTGCTTGAGCACCTGCGCCAGCGTCTGCGCGACCGCATAGCCGTACAGGTTGCTGGCATCCTTCAGGTCGCCATCCGGGTAGTACTGCTTCATGAACGCCTGCCACTTGCGCATCCCCGGATCGTCGGCCCAGGCCTTGTCGGTCGGGTCCTTCAGGTACTGCGTGGAGATGATGCCGACGGCCTTCTCGACCCCGGCCGGCACCAGCACCGTCCCGACCGATGCCGCCACGTTGACCAGGTACTGCACCGGCTTCCAGCCGATGTCGTAGGCCTTGCGGATCGCCATCGCCGCGAACTTCGGCGTGGTCATGTTGAAGAACACGTCGGCGCCGGAACTCTTGAACTCGACGATCTGCGAGTCGATCGTCGGATCGGTCACCTCGTAGCTCTGCTCGGCGACGATCTGCTTGACCTTGCCGCCCAGGCCGTCCTTGAATCCCTTGACGTAGTCGCGCCCCGAATCGTCGTTCTGGAACAGAACGGCGATCTTGGCGTCGGGCCTGGTCTGCAGGATGTGCTGGGCGTAGATCCGGCCTTCGGTATGGTAGTTCGGCTGCCAACCCATCGTCCACGGATGGTTCTTCGGATCGTTCCACACCGACGCGCCGGTCGCCACGAACAACTGCGGCACCTTCTTGGCGTTCAGATACTTGCGGATCGCGGTGTTCGACGGCGTGCCCAGCGGCTGGAACACCAGCAGCACCTCGTCCTGCTCGACGAGCTTGCGCGTCATCTCGACCGCCTTCGGTGGGCTGTAGCCGTCGTCATAAGTGATGAAATCGATCTTGCGGCCGTTAATGCCGCCCTGCTCGTTGATCATCCGGAAATAGGCGGCCTCGACCTTGCCGATCGTGCCGTAAGCCGACGCTGGTCCGCTGTACGCCATGATGTTGCCGACCTTGATCGTCGTGTCATTGGCGCCGGGGCTGTACTTCTTCTGCGCCCAGGCGGGCGTCACGCCGGCCGCCAGTCCGCCGGCGGCCAGCGCGACGGCGCCCCGGCCCAGCAGAGCTGCCAGCCGTCGCCGGTTCGGTGGTGATCCGATCATCGATGTCTCCTCATAATGGTGCTCGACAGATGACGCAGCCTGCACGGATGCCCGCCGGCCGTCTACGCGCAACGCAGCATGGCTGCCATGGACCCATGCTGGAAAACCCGCTGGCCGAGCGCTTTTCGCGAATCCGATACCCCGTTTCCGTCCCCTGTGAAGGTGGAGCGTTCTCGACTTCCGCATCCAGGAACTGAGAGGCTGAGAGCACGCGCTCACATGCATCGCAACACGCCCACCGCGCGCCCGCAGACTCCACAGTTGCAGAAATACCTGCAGGACATGGTTCGCGTATTGGTCGTGGCCACTGATAAGGCGGCTCCGGTTCACGCAAACGTTCGAGCAGCGAAGCCCGCATGGGTCAACGATCCGGTATCGAAGACGAAGAAGGCACCGAAACCGGTATCGGACGAGGGCGCGGCTTCAAATGTCGAAGCCGAACGCGCCTCTTATGCAACCGGGTCAGCCCGTCGCGTTTCCACGATCGCCGCTCCCCTGCGCGGCGGCCGCGGCCAGACGACGAGCCTTTTCCTGCAGGGACGCGATTCGATCCATCGCGACCGGAAGCATTGCAAGACGCTTTTCGAGCACATCGGGCGCGATCACGCCTCTCTCGAACATCGCGTGCACGAACGGGAGATCCTTGGGTCGCCCCGCAATGAGCTTGGAAGCGGCCAAATCATGCACCTCCAGACACAACCCCACCTTGAGATCGGTCGCAGGTCCCTGAATTCGCACCAACCTCGCCTGCCAGCCCTGCGGCAGTACAGCCGTGTCGGGGCCAACACCTTGCGCGTAGTAGCCGAAAGTCCGGTGAAACGGCGACTCTTCACCGATCGCCCCGTCGATCAGATCCGCACGCTCGGGATGCATCAGCGGGTACATGTCGGCCTCCTGCGACTCCTGCAGGACGCCATCCGCCACTTCCACCGTGCCAAGAATCGATTGACTACCGATGATGACGAGTTCGTACTCATCGGTGACCGCCGCCGCAGCGCGGATCAAATGTTCGAGTTCAGCGCGTCTCATGGCCTTGATTGAACTGACGAAGCACTTCCCAACGCTCCTTATTGGTCAGCACGCCAGCGAACGGCGAACTCTGCCGCATCGCGTTGCCCCGCTCCGACCGTTCCAGCGCCATGCCCAGACAGGCGTCGATACCTTGGTCCGCCAGTGCCTGCCAGGCATCCAGGTAGATCTGCGTCCCTGGCGTGACTTGGCCTCGCCATCGCTCGAGGTTGTCGCGCACGATCGCGAATAGCGCCGGCTCGGCGCGAATCTTGTCGACGATGCGACCGTGCATCGCCAGCGTTCTTGCGTCGAGCCACTGGGGGCTGCGAATCGGAAGATCGATGTCGGTCATCACCGGCGCCATGCGTTCCTCTCTGCGGTCCTTGGTTCACGACGCTCGCGCGTGTGCTCGGCGATCGCTCCGATCACCTCGGGCCAGATCGCGACCGGCAGCGCGTGGCCCATGCGAGGGACGCGGACCAGGCGCGCGCCCGGGATCGCCTCGGCGGTGTCGATGCCGCCCTCGACCGGCACCAGCGGGTCGATGTCGCCGTGGATCACCAACGTCGGCGCCTTGATCGCGGCCAGGCCCGCCTTGCGATTGCCCAACGCGAAGATCGCGGCCATCTGGCGCGCGACGCCGGCCGGATTCAGGCCGCGCAGGAAAGCCGCTCGGCCGCGTTCGAGGTCGCGGGCCGCCTCCTCGGGAAACTCCGCCGCGCGCAGCACGTTCCAGAACTTCTGGTAGTTGACGAGAAAGGCGTCGAGCTCGGTCGGCGACGGCGTCATCAGCGCGGCCAGCGCCTCGGGCTTGGCCGGCGGCAGGTTCGGGTTGCCGGTCGACGACATGATCGAGGTCAGGGTCCTGACCTTGTCCGGCCGCCGCAGCGCGAGCTGCTGGGCGATCATCCCGCCCATCGACGCGCCGACCACGTGGCTCGGGCCGAGGTCCAGCGCATCGATCAGCGCCGCCGTGTCGTCCGCCATGTCGTTGATCGTGTACGAGGCCGTCACCGGCTTGCCCTGCAGGGTGGCCATCACCAGCGCCTGGATGTCGGGAACGCCGGCGTCGGACAGCTTGGTCGACAGGCCGATGTCGCGATTGTCGAAGCGCACGACGAAATGGCCGTTCGCGGCGAGTCGCCGGCAGAACTCGGGATCCCAGGCGATCATCTGCGCGCCCAGGCCCATGATCAGGACCAGCGGGCTGTCCTTGCGATCACCGAAGGTGTCGTAGCACAGGGACACACCGTTGACGTCGGCGAAAGCGGGCTCGGATTGCGGGACAGCGGTCATGAAAAGGTCTCTCGTAGTCGGGCTCGGGGCCGTCGGTGGCCGGTGGGCGCGCCGCGCGCCCCTGTCAGGGATCGCTCATTCTATCGGTGACCGTTGCGCGTCTCGCGGGCCGCGGGTCCGCCGCGGCTGCGGCTGCGGTTGCTTCACGGGGCCATCAACCATCGACGATGATCGGGCACGGCCCCGCTGTCAGCGGGGATCCTCCCGCTGCCGATCGATCGCCGCGTCGAACGCGATCGCGATCTCCTCGGCCATGTCGATCAGCGGCTGGCCGCTGGCTTGCACGCGCGACATCAGCAAAGCGCCCTCGAGCGCGGCGATCGCCGTCCGCGACAAGCGCCGCGCGCGATCGGGCGGCAGCCCCTGTGCCGCGAGCCGCTCGGCCAGGACACGAGCCCACGCGTCGAACGCCTGCTCGCCCGCCTCGCGGATCGGCTCGACCTGCGGCGCGGTTTCGAGCAACGTCGTCGCGATCGGGCAGCCATCGCGAAAATCCGATTCGGCCATCCAGCCGGCCAGCAGCGACGCGTAGCGCCGCAGCAGGTCGCCGGCGCTGCCGCCCTGCGCGGCCAGCTCCGCCAGCGTGCGCTCGACGCGCCGCGCGGCGTGGCGCACCGCCTCGGCCGCGATCGCCGTCTTGCCCTCGGGAAAGTAGTGGTACATCGAGCCTTTGGGCGCGCCGCTGGCCTCGACGATCTGGTTCAGGCCGGACGCCGCATAGCCCTGCCGGCGGAACAGCCGCACGGCGGCTTCGATGATCGCTTGACGGTGTTTGGGAGCTTGGGCCATCGGGCAATGCTGCCAGAAGTTGTCGATGTCGATCGAATTATATAGACTGGTCTACATGATAAATTGATGCTTCCCGATTGATGCGTTCATGCCTGGCCGATGCGCGCACGCGCCGCGCGCGATGCGTCACCCCCCGACCCTTCACCCCCTTTTTTCAGGAGCCTGTGATGCCTTCGATCGAATCGATCACGCCCCCCTCGGCCGCGCCCGGCGCGGACACGAGCGCCCATGCAACCCCTCGGGCCGGCGCGCCGGACACGCAGCCGGTCACCTTCGCCGACGACTCGGCGCGGCTCGCGCATCTGACTCGAATCTGCGCATCGGCGGGCTTCAACCGCTGGGCCGGCTTCGAAGTCCTCCGCGCGAGCACCGACGAAGTCGAGCTGGCGATGCCCTGGCGCGACGAAGCCGGGCAGTACAGCGGCTTCCTGCACGCCGGGCTGATCGGCGCGCTGCTCGATACGGTCAGCGGCTTCGCTGCCGGCGCGCGCACCGGGCAACGGGTGATGGCCTCGCACTTCGCGGTCAACTGCCTGGCGCCCGCCGTCGGCCGACGCTTCGTCGCGCGCGGCCGCGTGCTGAAGGCAGGCCGCAAGCAGGTCTTCGCGCGCGCGGAACTGCATGCGTATGACGGCGACGTGAACGACGGAGAGGGAAGCGGGCAAGACGCCGGCAAGCTCGTGGCCACCGGCGAGGTGATCCTGGTGCCGGTGACGGGCTGAGACAGCGTCGAGCGCCGTCCGGACGTCCTCGCCGAGATCCGGGCGTCAGAGATTCGGCGCCAGCGCCCGCCGAACCTCGTCCTCGTCGCGCCCCGAGCGCCGGACCAGATCGGCGAGCTGATCCTCGCCGATCTTGCCGACGTTGAAATACGTCGACTGCGGGTGCGCGAAGTAGAAGCCCGACACCGACGAAGCCGGCAGCATCGCCAGGCTCTCGGTCACCGACATGCCGATCTCGTCGCATCGCAGGATCTCGAACAGTTCGTGCTTGACCGTATGTTCGGGACAGGCCGGGTAACCGGGCGCCGGACGGATGCCCCGATACTTCTCGCCGATCAGGTCTTCGTTGCTCAGCGCCTCGTCCGGCACGTAACCCCACAGGTCCTTGCGCACGCGCTCGTGCAGGCATTCGGCGAAGGCCTCGGCGAGCCGGTCGGCGATCGCCTTCAGCATGATCGACGAGTAGTCGTCCAGGTCGGCCTCGAAGCGCGCGAGCGGCTTTTCGATGCCCAGCCCGGCGGTGACCGCGAACAGGCCGATGTAGTCGCGGATGCCGCTCGGCCGGCCGTCGATCAGCTTGGGCGCGATGAAGTCGGCCAGGCACTTGTTGTCGACGCCTTCGCGCTTGGCGGTCTGCTGGCGCAGGTTGCGCCACGTCAGCGCGACCTGCTCGCGCGTGTCGTCGGCATAGATCTCGATGTCGTCGTCGTTGACGGTGTTGGCCGGCAGAAACGCGACGACGCCGTTGGCCGTCAGCCAGCGTCCGTCGATGACCTTGCGCAGCATCGCCTGGCCGTCGGCGAACACCTTGCGCGCCGATTCGCCGACGACCTCGTCCTGCAGGATCTTCGGGTAAGCGCCGTGCAGGTCCCAGGTCTGGAAGAACGGTCCCCAGTCGATGTAGCGCGCGATCTCGGCCAGGTCGTGGTTCTTGAACGTGCGCCGGCCGATGAACTTGGGCTTGACCGGATGCGCGTGCGCGTGGACGTGCACGCCGGGCGTCGACGGATGGTCGTCGGCGACCCGATCCCAGGCGATCGGCGTCTTGTTCGCGCGCGCTTCGGCGAGCGAGATCAGCGTCGGTCCCTTCCGGCCCGCGTGCTGCTGGCGCACGCGCTCGTAGTCGTCCTGCAGCTCCTTCAGGAACTGCGGACGCGATTCGGGCGAGATCAACTGCTGGGCGACCGGCACCGAGCGCGACGCGTCGGGCACGTAGACGACCGCCCCGGAATAATTCGGCGCGATCTTGACGGCCGTGTGCACGCGCGACGTGGTGGCGCCGCCGATCAGCAGCGGGATGCCGTGCTCGGCGAAATAAGGGTCGCGCTCCATCTCGCGGGCCACGTAGGCCATCTCCTCGAGCGACGGGGTGATGAGTCCCGACAGGCCGACGATGTCGGCGCCGACCTCCTTGGCCTTGGCCAGGATGTCGGCGCACGGCACCATCACACCCATGTTGACGACCTCGAAGTTGTTGCACTGGAGCACGACGGTGACGATGTTCT
>JASGFT010000063.1:0-25561 GCA_047605425.1 Burkholderiaceae bacterium
GTCGCCGCCACGCGCGCCTGCCTGGACGGCCGCGCGCGCGCGCTGGTCACCGCGCCGATCTCCAAGGCGGCGATGCAGGCCGCCGGCCATCACTACCCGGGCCACACCGAGCTGCTCGCCGAGCTGGCCGGCGGGCTGCCCGTCCGGATGATGCTGGCCAACCACGAGCTACGCACCGTGCTGGTGTCGATCCACGTGTCGCTGCGCGACGCGCTGGCGGCCGTGACGCGCGACAACGTGCTCGAGACGATCCGCATCGCCGACCGGTCGCTGCGCCGCATCGGCCTGCCGCGCGCGCCGCGGATCGCGGTCGCCGGCCTGAACCCGCACGCGGGCGAAGGCGGCCTGTTCGGCCGCGAAGAGATCGACACGATCGCACCGGCCATCGCCGCCGCGCGCGCGCAGGGCATCGACGCGCACGGGCCGATCGCCCCCGATACGGTGTTCATGCGCGCGCGCGGCCTGGCCGAGTTCGACGTCGTCGTCGCGATGTACCACGACCAGGGCCTGATCCCGGTCAAGTACCTGGGGCTGGACCAGGGCGTCAACATCACGCTGGGGCTGCCGTTCATCCGCACCAGCCCGGACCACGGCACCGCCTACGACATCGCCGGACGCGGGATCGCCGACCCGGCCAGCCTGATCGAAGCGATCCGCCAGGCCGACCTGCTCAGCCGTCCGCCGGCGGCGTGAACACCTGTTCGCAGCGCGCGTCGATCTTCAGCGACAGCAGCGGATCGGCGCGCGTGACGCCGCGGTTGACGGCCGCCACCGCGATGCCGCGATCGACCGCCTGCCGCACGAACCGGTAGCCCGAATAGACGGCCAGCGACGAACCGACGACCAGCAGCGCGTCGGCGCCGTCGATCCACGCGCGCGCCTCGCGCACGCGCGCGGCCGGTACGTTGTCGCCGAAGAACACGACGTCGGGCTTGAGCACGCCGCCGCAGCGGCGGCACGCGGGCACGCTGAAATCGTCGAACACCGCATCCTGCAGGTCGGCGTCGCCGTCCGGCGCGATCGCCTCGGCGCCGGTGATCCAGCGCGCCGCCCAGCCGTCGTTGGCGCGCGCCAGCGCCTGCTGGAACGATTCGCGCGGCAGGCGATGGCCGCAGCCCAGGCACACGACCTGGTCGAGCCGTCCATGCAGGTCGATGACGCGCGTGCTGCCCGCGCGCTGGTGCAGCCGATCGACGTTCTGCGTGATCAGGCCTTCGATCCGGCCGTCGCGTTCGAGCGCGGCCAGCGCGCGATGCGCGGCGTTCGGTCGGGCGCGACCGAACGCCGGCCAGCCGACCAGGCTGCGCGCCCAGTAGCGGCGCCGGACGCGGTCGTCGCCGACGAAGGCCTGGTGAGTGACCGGCGGCTTGCGCTTCCACGCGCCGCGGTCGTCGCGATAATCGGGAATGCCCGAGGCCGTGCTGCACCCGGCCCCGGTGATCACCGCCACGCGCCGGTGCGCGTCGAGGAAGGCGGCCAGCGCCGCCCGGCCCGGCGCGTCCGGCGACGGCGATCGTTCGGACAGGCGCTTACCCCGCCAGCCGTTTCTCGAGCCGGTTCTTGACCGAACGGAGCTGCTCGGGCAAGCGCTGCGACAGCTTCTGGAACAGCTCTTCGTGCAGGCCCAGCTCCTGCTTCCACGCGCTCGCGTCGATCGACGTGATCCGATCGTAGGCGTCCTTGCTGAAGTCCGTGCCGCGCCAGTGCAGGTCCTCGTAGCGCGGCGTCACGCCGAACACGTGCTCGGCGCCCCGCGCGTCGGCCTTGCCTTCGACGCGCGCCAGCATCCACTGCAGCACGCGCATGTTCTCGCCGAAGCCGGGCCAGACGAACTTGCCGTTCTCGTCGGTGCGGAACCAGTTGACGCAGAAGATGCCCGGCAGCTTGGCGCCCTTGGCCGTCAACTGCTCGCCCAGCTTGAGCCAATGGTTGAAGTAGTCACTCATGTTGTAGCCGCAGAACGGCAGCATCGCGAACGGGTCGCGCCGCACGACGCCCTGCTGTCCGGCCGCCGCCGCCGTGGTCTCCGAGCCCATCGTCGCGGCCATGTACACGCCCTCGACCCAGTCGCGGGCCTCGGTCACCAACGGCACCGTCGTCGAGCGGCGGCCGCCGAAGATGAACGCGTCGATCGGCACGCCGGCCGGATCATCCCACTGCGGATCGATGACCGGATTCTGCGTGGCGGCGACCGTGAAGCGGGCGTTCGGATGCGCGGCCTTGCGGGTCGCGGCGTCGGCAGGCGTCCAGTCCTTGCCTTGCCAGTCGACCAGGTGATCGGGCGCCGGCCCCATGCCCTCCCACCAGACGTCGCCGTCGTCGGTCATCGCGACGTTGGTGAAGATCACGTTCTCGCGCAGCGAGGCCATGCAGTTGGGATTGGTCTTCTCGTTGGTGCCCGGCGCCACGCCGAAATAGCCGGCCTCGGGATTGATCGCGTACAGGCGCAGCTCGCCGGTCTTCGGATCGGGGCGCGGCTTGATCCAGGCGATGTCGTCGCCGATCGTCGTCACCTTCCAGCCCTCGAAACCCTTGGGCGGGATCAGCATCGCGAAGTTGGTCTTGCCGCAAGCCGACGGGAAGGCGGCCGCGACGTGGCGCTTGACACCCTCGGGCGAGGTCACGCCCAGGATCAGCATGTGCTCGGCCAGCCATCCCATGCCGTCCTGCCCGGCCTGCTGGCGGCCCATGTTCGACGCGATGCGCAGCGCGAAGCACTTCTTGCCCAGCAGCGCGTTGCCGCCATAACCGGAACCGAACGACCAGATCTCGCGCGTCTCCGGGTAATGCACGATGTACTTGGTCTCGTTGCAAGGCCAGGCGACGTCCTTCTCGCCGGTGGCCAGCGGCTTGCCCACCGAATGCACAGCCGGCACGTATTCGCCCTGCGTGCCCAGCACGTCGTAGACGGCGCGGCCCATCCGGGTCATCAGCTTCATGTTGATGACGACGTACGGTGAATCGGTCAGCTCGATGCCGATCTGCGCGATCGGCGAACCGAGCGGCCCCATCGAGAACGGCACGACGTACATCGTGCGCCCGCGCATGCAGCCGTCGAACAGGCCGTTCAGCGTCTTGCGCATCTCGGCCGGCGCGATCCAGTTGTTGGTCGGGCCGGCGTCGGCCTCGTGTTCCGAACAGATGAACGTGCGATCCTCGACGCGCGCCACGTCGCTCGGGTCCGACAGCGCCAGAAACGAATTCGGGCGCTTGACGGGGCTCAGCCGCTTCATCGTGCCGGCCTCGACCAGCAACTCGCACAAGCGGTCGTACTCGGCCTGCGAACCGTCGGCCCATTCGATCCGCTCGGGCTTGGTCAGCGCGGCGATCGAGCCGACCCAGTCGATCAGACCTTGGTGGCGAACGTAATCGGGGACATTGAGTCGAGTCATCTGTACAGGCTCCTCATTAGTAAAAATCTAGTAAAAATCGTCGAATGCGTCGCCGCCGCGTGCCATCGCCGCTGACGGGTCGCGGATGGCGGGGAGCACGGTCCGATACGATGACCAGCTCGACCCGCCGACGGCCCGGATCGCCCGGGCCCCGACCCAATTCCATGCCAGACGGAAACCCCACTCGCGATACCGTTTCATCTGGCCGAACGAGGGCTAGTCTACACCTACCGGCGGGTCCGGCCGCGAACGAAGTCACAGGCCCGGCCTGCAGCACGTTTCGTTCCCGCGTCCGCGTCCGCGGCCGTCGCCCGCCGATCGCGCACCGCCAGGCAACCCCGGAGGCGGCCGATCCGGCGGGCGCGCACCGGACGCCCGCCCGCCGGCAGCCGTCCGATCATCCCCGGGTCCGCACCGCCCGCCCGGCCGATGCCCCATCGCGGCCCGCCCCGGCGCACCATCATGCGGCCTGCGATCGGCCTCGGGCCGCTGAGCGAAAGCCCTTACGCACCGCCGCGGGATCTCCTGTAAAGTACCAGTCATGATCGAGCAAACCCCCGCCAAACGGACGGCCGTCACCGCCAAGATCGTGCTGACGGCCGGCATGCTGTTCGCCGTCGAGGCGGTGGCCCGCGGCTCGGTTGCTCGCACGGTGGTCGCTGCCTGTCTGCTGGTCTTCGGCGGCGGGTTGCTGATGGCCGCCAGGCAGGCGGACTGAGCGGCCGCAGGCGCGGGTCCGCCCACTCCGGCCCGATCGCGCGGCCTCCCGGCCCGCCGCTCGCCTTTCAGCCATGCAGTTCGAAGCACCCGTCATCAGCCGCCTTGCGATCGACGATGAACTGGACGATGCCGGTCTCGTCGGACCCGAGCTCGCCCATCTGTCGCGCATCTACCGGCACAGCCCGCGCGCGTTGATCTGGCGCCAGCCTTCGTCCGAGTGGCGGCTGCTGATCGTGCTGCTGCCGCTCGCATCGCGGCTGTCGTTGATCGGCAACCCGATCTTCGCGCAGTTGGCGCGCGCCTGGGGCCTGAACGTGCGCTTCATCGGCGTCGATCGCGACCAGCTCGTCTACGACTTCCGCTCGCTGCTTTCCGACCGTTCGCTGCGCCTGCTGATCGACGCGCTGTCGCGCAAGCTCGATCCCGACCTGACGCCGACGTTCGGGCCGCGCCCGGACGATGCGGCCGCGCCGGAGGCCGACGAGGCGCTCGACGTGCTGTTCGCCGCGCTGGCCGGCGACCTGCTGACGGTGCTCGACCGGCGCCGCGACGACTGGGGCCGCCACCTGCTGCGCGAGCACCGACTGCAGTCCCCGCCGGTCGACGCGCGCGCGTACCAGGCACCGGCCGGGCACGCGCTGTTCGATCGCGGCTCGCGCTATCCGGACTTCATCGCCAAGCTGCAGGAAGCGCTGCGCAACGACGTCATCGGCACGCATTTCTACGGCCGCGTGCTGCGCTCGATCGACGCCCGCGAATCCGAGATCGAGCAACGCCTCGCGCGGATCATCGAAGCCAACCTCGACGCCGCCACGCTGTCGCTGCTGTCGCGCACGCCGGCCGACGGTCACCTCGGCTGCTATAACTGGCTGCGGCTCGACAGCCGTCATGCCGGCGCCCGCGCCTACGCGCTGACGCGCCTGCCGGCGTTCGCCGGCTTCTTCGCCGAATCGCTGGTCACCGTCGAAACGCTGCGGCCGGTATCGGCCGACGATCTGCTCGACGACGGCGCGGACGCCTGCGACCCGACCGGGCCGCGCGCCAGCGTGCCGACGCTCGATCTGCGTGGACTGGCCGCCCGCCACGACACCGCGCACAGCTTGCGCTGGTCCGCCGAGCTGCGCCGCGCGATCGATGCCGGCCAGGACCGCGCGATGATCGAAGCGCTCGCGCAGCGCTTCGCGGTGGGTGACAACGTGATCCGCCGGCTGTGGCGCGAACGCCCGGACGCGCTGGGCACGCCGCCGACCTGGCAGTTGACGCAGATCCTGCGCCGGCTCAACCCGCTCGCCGACCGCGGCTGGCCCGCCGACGAAACGGCCTGGCGCGAGTTGATCGCGAGCTCGGTGCCCGGCGAAGCGGGTTAGGACCTGCAAGCACGAGGATCGAGCCCGCGCCGAGCGGCGCCGAGGGTCGTGGCCAGGCGTGGGCGAAGCCATGTTCCCGAGGTTCGGCGGCGCGGCCGCTTGACCGGCTGGCGCCGCGCGCGATAATCCGGGCATGACCTTGCGCCTGATCGCCGCCGGCGGCACCTTCGACAAAGTCTATGACCCGATCCAGGGCACGCTGGTGTTCGAGCGCACGACGCTGCCCGACATCGCGGCGCGCGCGCGGCTCGGCGACGCTGTCGTCATCGACGAGCTCATGCAGATCGACAGCCTCGACATGGACGACGGGCATCGCCAGCGGCTGCTGGCCGCCTGCCGCCTCGCGCCGGAGCGGCGGATCGTCGTCGTGCACGGGACTGATACGATGGTGCGGACCGCGCGGGTGCTCGCGTCGGCGCGACTCGACAAGACGATCGTGCTGACCGGCGCGATGATCCCTTATCGCGTCGCCGGTTCGGACGCGATGTTCAACCTCGGCCATGCGATCGCCGCCGCGGCGCACGCCGCGCCGGGCGTCTACGTCGCGATGAACGGCCGCACCTGGCCCTGGGACCGGGTGCGCAAGAACCGCGACGCGGGGCGCTTCGAATCGGCCGAGCCCGACGCACCCGACGCGCCGGCCGGCGAACCCGCTACCGGCACCTGATAGCCCCGACGATCCGCCGCGGAGAGGCCGGGGCCTGAACCGACCGAAAATCGCGTTGCTGGGGCGGCGAACTTCTGATTCACGACACTAGGGCCGCGTCGGCTCCCAGCCGCCCTCGGGATTGAAGGTCCGGATCGCCGCCGCGATCGCGGCCGTGCGCGGACCGAGATTGCGCTGATAGATCCTGCCGTCCTGGTTGACGATGAACGTCATCACGCCGGTCTCGCCGTAGCGCGCGGGCCAGGCGATCATCGCGAAGCCCTCGGTCAGCCGTCCCTTGACGCGATACCCCTTGGGACCGTCCTTCGCGTGGGGCCCCTGCGCTTCGAGCGGCTTGTAACGGTAACCGAAGAACGCCTCGCCCTCGGCGACCTTCTCGCCCATGCTGGCGGTCAGCGGTCCCAGCGGACTGTCGGGCCAGCCGGGCCGCTTGTCCCAATACAGGCCATCGCGCTGGCCCGGCGTGCTGTACAGCTTGCCGGCGTACTCCGGCGTCTGCCCGGCCTTGACGCGCACCTCGCGGTAGTACTGCTGCGCGTCGACGTAGTCGAGCAGGTTGTGCATCGTCGCCAGCTCGTTGCGACCGATGCGCCGCAAGCGCAGCACGTTCTCGCCCGCCTTGGTGTCGAACGCCCACGCGGCGTCGGCCGCCGCGCCGGCGCGGCGGGCCAGCGGCACCGGAAAGCGCCAATGGTCGCGCCCCACGTCCAGATGCGCCCAGCCGTCGCCGCTCTCGACGATCCGGTGGGCCTCGGACCAGGCCGACAGGAACCGCAAGGTATCGGCGCGCAGGCTCGCATCGTCGACGCCGATCGGCACCAGCCGCTTCGCGTCCGGGCCCAGCACCTTGCGGACCGCCGGCTCGTCGCTCGTCGCGATCGCGTCGACCAGCGCCTGCGCGGCGGCTTCGGGGGACGGATAACCGGCCTGCGCGCGCACCACCGGCGCGACGCCGGCCAGCACGCAGACCCAGACGACCGCGCGCAGCGCGCGTCCGGTCAACAACGACTCGGCCATCGAAGACATCCTCGCGTCCGCGCCCTTAACGGCTTTCGCCGGCGGCCCGCGGCGCGGCCGATGCCGGTGCCTCGACCCCCATGCTGGCCTGGCCCCGCGCCGTCTCGGCATGCGCGGCATGCGCGTGGCCGGCGCCGCGCAGCGCGCTGTCCTGGTTCAGCTCGCGCGCCCGCTCGCGCGCGCTGGCCTCGACCGATCGACCGGGCCGCGCCTGCACGGCCTCCTTGGCCGGGCCCTGGGCGGCGGAGACCTGGCCGGCGGGGAAGGCCATGGCGGCAGCGCAGGCCAGCGACGCGGCGATCATCCAAACGCGGGTCGGGAAGAACGTCATCGGAAGAATCCTCGTGATCAGTGGGGTAGCGACGTGCCGCGCGTCGCCGCCGGCGGCGCTGAGGTCCGCGCGATTCGGCGCGCCCCCTATCGGGATGCGGAGGGGAAGGGGATCGATCTTACCTCAGAGCCCTGCCCGCTCCAGCCCCTTGGCGCCGACCATACGACGGCCGGCGCCCCGCCGAAAACCTCCGCCCCGCGTCGTAAACCCTGATGGAACCACTCGCGGGCCCCATGCTACCGTGCGCCCCGTCACGGCAATCCCGGCGCCATCCCTCTAAGAACGAGCGACATCGCCATGAAGAGACACGTCCCCTTGCGCAAGACCCTGATCGCCGGCGTGCTCGGCCTGGCCGCCGCGCAGCCCGCGCACACGCACGCGCGGGGCCACCACCGTCAAGCTCGGCGTGCCGGCCGACATGGGCGGCCTGTGCTCGGACATCGACGGCGGCGGCGCGGTCGAGGCCGTCGAGATGGCGATCGAGGACTACAAGGCGATCGATCCCGAGCTCCAGGTCGAGCTGGTCTCGGCCGACGCGCAGAACAAGCCCGACGTGTCGTCGGCGCTCGTGCGCCGCGGGTACGACACCGAGATCGTCGACGCGATCCTCGACCTGCCGACCACGGCCGTCGCCATGGCCGTCGACCCGATATCGGTCGAGAAGAACGAGGTCTCGCTGGTGACGGCGGCGGCCAGCTCGGACATCACCGGCAAGGCCTGCAACCCCAACACCGCGCACTGGATCGAGGACGGCGGCTGCCCGCTGGTCGCGTGACCGGCGCCGGCTGACCGGAGGCCCCGAAATGACCCAGCAAGAGTTCGTCGCGCTGCTCGAGCGTTTCACGCGCGCCGCCGAAGCCGGCGACGGCGACGCGTTCGCCGCCTGCTTCACCGAAGACGCGACGTATCACGACTACATCTACGGCCCGCATACGGGCCGCGCCGAGATCGCCCACATGATGGGCGAGCTGTTCCACCGCGACGCCGGCCCCGACTATCGCTGGGAGATGTTCGATCCGGTATGCGCCGGCGACACCGCCTACGCGTGGTCGCTGTCGAGCTTCACGTCGACGGTCCCGGCCTTCGCGGGCCGCCAGGTCGTCATCGACGGCATCAGCCGGTTCCGGCTGCGCGACGGACTGATCGCCGAATACTTCGAGTCGGTCAACGGCGGCGTCGCGATGGCCCAGCTCGGCGTCGATCCCGAGCGCATCGCCAAGGTCTGCCTGCGCTGGGCCGGCTGGCTCAAGGACAGGCCCGAAACGGTCGCCTACCTGGCGCGACCGAAGGGATCGCGGCGCCAGTAGTCGCCTCGGGACAGCCCGAACGGCGGTCGACGATCGAGGCGCGCGGCCGGCCGTGCCGCAACGGTCCGCCGGGCGGCCTCAGAGCCGCACCAACCCGCGCCACCTGCGCATCGACGGCCGCTCCCACTGATGGTCGACGTACGCGCGCACCGGATCGGGCACGCGATCGCCGCCGGCCACCAGCCGGTTCAGCATCACCGCCAGGTCGGTATCGGCGATCGACCAGGCGCCGAACAATTCCCGCGATCCATTGCGCAGCAGGCTCGCCGCCACGCGCAGCAGCTTGCCGGCCGCGTCCTTGCCGGCCTGCGTCAGCGGCGACGCCTGCTCGGTCGCGAAGAACACCGTCGTCGGCCGCTCGGCGCGCAGCGCCATCAGGTCGCTGCGCAGCCATGCCTGCAACTGGCGCGCCCGCGCGCGATGCCGGCGGTCCGCCGGCAACACGCTGCGATACCTGGGCGGCGCGAACTCCTCTTCGACGAACTCGATGATCGCCGATGACTCCGACAGCGAGAACCCGTCGTAGTCGAGCGTCGGCACCCGCGCGGTCAGCGACAACTGCTGGAACGGCTGCTGCTGGTTCTGCTGCGCGGCCAGGTCGACCCGCTGCAGATCGAACTCGACGCCCTTCTCGGTCAGCGCGACGAACGCCGACAACGCGTACGGGCTGACGAACGACGTATCGACGAACAGCGTCGGAATCGGGCTTCGAAGGCGATCGTTCATGGTCCGCCGGTAGGTCGTGTCGCCGCGCGTGGCCCATCCACGCGGGCACGAGGGTCAACGATACACCCGCGCCAGGCACGCCGCACGCACCGGCCGTCATCGCCCCTTTCCCGTTCTCCGCTGCGTCGGCACGCGCCGCGCGAGCCGACGGGGCTTGCCCAGGCCGTTCGGCCGCAGCGAATGCCGCGCCGCCCGGGTGCCGGGCTCGTCACTTCATCACGCCGCAGGCGATGCGCGCGCCGCCGCCGCCCAGCGGCGCCGGCTGGTCCGCGTGATTGTCGCCGCCAGCATGGACCATCAGCGCGTGATGCGGCAAATCGCTGGTCTTGAGCCGCGGAGCGAGCACCGGCTGCTCGGCCTTGCCGTGCGGATCGACGTACAGCGCCGGCAGGTCGCCCATGTGCCCCTCGCCCCAGGGCGCGCCGTGCTGGCGCGAGGCCTTCGGATCGTAGTGGCCGCCGGCCGCCAGCGCCGCGACCATCTTGCCGTTCTGCTCCTTCGGTCCGCAGCTACCGTTCTCGTGCAGATGAAAGCCGTGCAGGCCGGGCGGCAGGCCGTTGAGCGACGGCGTCAGCACCACGCCGTACTGCGTCTGCACGATGCTGACCTGGCCCAGCTCCTGGCCGACACCGTCGGCATCGACGCGATACATCTTTATCGCCTCGGCACCCTGCGTAGCGCCCTGGGTGGTCTCGGCGGTCTGCGCGGCGGCCCCCCCGGCGGCCAGCGCCGCGACGCTCAGCAGCGAGGCGGGCAATCGTTTCTTCATCCGTTCCAAGAGCATGATTCGTGCCTTCTTTCCCGTTGCATGAGTCAGCATCAACCAGTCTGATCGACGACACAATGCTTTCGGACCGGACCGGACCCGATGGTGATCGGTTCACGGCAACCACGTGCAACATTGTGGACGGCATCGCCGGCGCGAATCCCACCACGGCTATGGCAAAGTGCCAGCGTAGAGCGTGCACGGCTGTCGAGAATCGGATACCTTGCTCGCCAGGCGCTGGTCGAGCCTCGACCGTTCCGTTGCCGATGATCGGCCCGGAGGTCGCGTGATCGACCGTGCGATCGCATACACCCCGCTCGCCTCCTGCCTGTTAACGTAGATCATTCGCAGACGACCTCGGCGCGGCTGCCGTGGCAGCATCGGATCCGTTGAACATGAACGCCCTTTCCCCGTTACCCCCTTCCAATCCGGTCTCGTCCTCGCTCAACCGGCCCCTGCCCGGCATCGAACCGTTGCGCCCGGTCGCCAACGCGCAGGAGCTGCTGAACCTTTGGGGCGTGCTGGCCCGGCACCGCAAGCTGCTGCTGATCCTGGGCCTGAGCGCCGCCGCCGTCGCCGCGATACTGACCTTCATGCTGCCGTCGACGTACCGCTCGACGGTATCGCTGCTCGTCGAGCCCGGCAAATCCCGGATCCTGTCGATCGAAGAGCTGCGCCAGGTCGGCGAGAACCGCGAGCACTTCCAGGCGCAGGTCGAGATCCTCCAGTCGCGGGACCTGGCTACCCGCACCGCGCGGGAGTTGCGGTTGTGGGACACGCCGGCGTTCGATCCGCGCGCGCCCGGCAATTGGCTGGAGAGCGGGATCAAGGCCGTGCTCGGGCTCGGCGCTTCGAAGAAGGCATGGACCGAACCGGAACTGCTCGAGGCCGCCGTCGACCAGTTGATCCAGTCGACGCGGGTCGAAGCGCTGCGCGTCAGCGGCGTGGCCAAGCTCAGCGTCGAGACGACCGACCCGGCGCTGGCCGCCCGCATCGCCAACACTTATGCGGCGCAGTACGAGCGAGCCGACAACGAAGCCCACCTGACCGTCGCCCGCAACGCGTCGACGATGCTGCAGGAAAAGCTCAGCGAGCTGCGCGAGAAGCTCGAGCGTTCCGAGGCCGCGCTGCAGGCCTACCGCGAGAAGAAAGGCATCGTCAAGCTCGGCGGCTCGGCCGAGGCGATGACCATGCAGCAGTTCAACACGATGACCGAGCGGCTGGTGGCCGCGCGCGCGCGGCGCGCCGAGCTCGAAGGCTCGTGGATGCAGTTGCGCGAGCTGCGTGAAGGTGACTACGCGGGCGTGGCCGCCGTGCAGCGCGACCCCGGCGTCATCGACGCCCAGACGCGCGTCAACATCAGCAAGGCGCGCGTGGCCGAGTACTCGCTCAAGTACGGCAGCCAGCACGTCACGCTCAAGGAAGCGCAGGCCCAGCTCGAGGACGCGCAGCGCGCGCTCGCCAACCAGCGCCGCGCGATCATCGAGGGCATCAATCGCGAATACAGATCGGCGCTGAACACCGAGCGCGAGCTCGAAGCGCAACTCGACAAGGCGCGCGACTCGGCGGCCGACCTCAATCGCGAGGAATTCCAGCTCACCGGCCTCGAACGCGAGGTCGAGATGAACCGGCAGCTCTACGATCTGTTCCTGACGCGAGCGAAAGAAACCAGCGTGGCGGCCGAAGTCCACGATTCGGCCGCCCGCATCATCGACCCCGCCGTCGCGGCGCGCAAACCCTTCGGCCCCAAGCGCGGCGCGATCGTGCTGCTCGCGTTCGTGCTGGCCAGCAGCCTGGGCGCGTTCTTCGTGCTGATTCGCCACGCGCTCGACAAGACGATCGACGGCCAGGAATCGGCCGAGCACAAGCTGCAGTTGCCGGTGCTCGGCGCGCTGCCGGTGCTGCCGGCCGACAAGCAGGACACGGCCGCCGCTCTGCTGATCACGGAACCCGCTTCGGTGTACGCCGAGTCGATGCGCACGGTGCGCACCGGCGTGCTGCTCGGCTGCCTCGACAGTCCGTCCAAGCTCGTGCTGGTGACGTCGACGCGGCGAGGCGAGGGCAAGACGACGGTGGCCACCAACCTGGCGCTGGCCAACGCCCACACCAGCCGTACGCTGCTGATCGATTGCGACCTGCGCAGCCCGCAGGTCGGCATTCGGCTGGGCATCTCGCGCCAGTCCAAGGGCCTGACGAACCTGTTGGCCGGCGCGCCACTGAACGAGTGCCTGCACCCGGTCGGCAATTCGCCGCTGCGCGTGCTGCCGTCCGGCGCGATCGCGCCGAACCCACAGGAACTGCTGCTGTCGCGCCACTTCCGGCAGATGCTGACGGAGCTGAGCAAGCAGTTCGACATGATCGTCATCGACTCGCCGCCGGTCGAGCCGCTTAGCGACGCGCTGGTGCTGTCGTCGATCGTGCCCAACACGCTGCTGGTGATCAAATCGAACACGACCCCGTACCCGGAGATCCAGAAATGCGTCGAAAGGATCCGCCGCACGGGCACCAAGATGCTGGGCATCGCGCTGAATTTCGCGGAGTTGTCGCCGCAGCAGGAGCTCAGTTATCTGTATGGAAGCAGCGGCGACGAGCAGATGACGGCATTCCTGCCCGAACCTCACTGAGAGGCCGCGTCCCGCTCGCCCGAGCCGGCCACCGGAACGCGCGGGCCGCCGATGCCCGTGTGACGCGCTCAGGGCCCGCCGTCCTCGTCCGCCCGCGGCATCACGATGCGCGCGGGTACGCCCACCGCCGTCGCGCCGTCGGGCACGTCGGTCAGCACCAGCGTCATCGCGCCGATCCGGCAGCCGTTGCCGATTCGCACTCGCCCCAGCACCTGGCTGTACGCGCCGAACTCCACGTTGTCGCCGATGACCGGCACGTCATCGTCCTGATGCCGGTTGCCCAGCGTCACGCCCTGGCGCAGCGTGCAACCCGCGCCGATGCGCACCCGCTCATGGATGAAGATGCCGCCGAAGTGCCAGATGCGCAGCCCGGGCCCGATCTCGACCGACTTCGGGATACTGATGCCCAGCAGCGTTTCGCTGGCGCGGAACATCAGCCAGTACAGACGGTTTCGCACGCGCTTGGCGAACGAGTCGGGCCGCTGGTCGTTGCGGCGGCCAAAGCGATAGACGGCCGTCGCCCACAACCCCTGTTCGCGCAGCAGCGCGCGCGAGCCATAGCGATCCAGATCCGCCAACCAGTTTTCGTCACGCATATGGAGTTCTCTTTCTTTGCGTCCGCCCCGCCGCGGCACCGTCGACGCGTTCGTCCGCGACATTGTCCCCCATCGCGCTAATTCCCTGGTCTCGCCAAGTGGGGCAGCGTGACGACGGCGGCCGCCGGTCCGTGCTCACAGTGATGGAATGTCCGACAAAGTTGCATTTCGCAACGACCGGCACACCGGGCTTGCGTAAACTGGTCGGATCGCTTCTCGATACACCACCCGATACGGTGTCGCCCCCATCGCCGCATCCACCACGATAAGCGTCCTGCTCCGCGCAGGAGCCGGCGCGATGCACCACCGACACCGGACCGATCACGTTGGACCGACTCCCATGACTGCCTGGCCCGCGACCCGCACACGCCTGTCAACCGACGATGCCGATGACCGGCAGGATGCGGCCTGCGCGCCGCCGCTGCCGATCACGATGATCACGCCCGTCTTCAACGGCGCCCGCACGATCGAACAGACGATCGCATCGGTGCGCGAGCAGCGCGTCGCCGGCCTGCAATACATCGTCGTCGACGCGCTGTCGACCGACGACACGCCGCAGATCGTCGCACGGCACCGCGACCTGATCACCGACTACGTCCGCGAAAAGGATCGCGGCCTGTACGATGCGATGAACAAGGGCATCGCGCGCGCCACCGGCCAGATCGTCGGCATCATCAACGCCGATGACATGCTCGAACCCGGCGCGCTGCATCGCGTGGCCGACGCGTTCGCGCGCACGGGCGCCGACTACGTCTGCTCGGACCTGGCGATCATCGACGAGGACGGGCGACCGGTGCGCGTGCAGCGCGCCGAGACCCGGTGGATCGACGGACAGCGCCACTGGCTCGGACGCGACTGGCGAATGAACATCGGGCTGCCGCATCCGACGCTGTTCGTGCGGCGGTCGGTCTACGAGCGGCTGGGTACTTATGACCTGTCGTTCCCGCTGGCCGCCGACCATGATTTCGTCGCGCGACTGATCAGCAGCGGACAGCGCGGCACTCATGTCGATCAACCGCTGGCGCGTTTCCGGCTGGGCGGCCTGTCGTCCAGCCGACTGCTCGAGTGCTTTCGCGAGGATGAGCGGATCGCGCGCAAGCATGGCCTGCATCCGTGGCTGGCGCGGCTGATCCGGCTGCGCAAGTCGCAGTACGCCCGTCGCGCGATGGCGAGCCGATGATGAGCCGGCCACGCGCTCAGAATCCCAGCAACCGGGCGATCCGCGCCCCCAATACGTCGCGCACGACCGGCGCCATGCGCAGCAAGCGCAAGCCCAGCCAGTAGGCGGCGCAGAACGCCGCCGCCGCCGCCGCCAGCGCGAGCACGCGCTGCGCGTCCGGGAGCAGGGCCAGCACGCCGTACGCGATCCCCGCGGCGATCACCGCCGCCAGCAGCGTGCGGCCGATCCACCCCCAGGGTTGCAGCGCGCCCAGCGGCACGCGCGCCAGCTTCGCGCAGCGCGTCAGGCAGACGGCCTGCCCGATCAGCGCACCGGCCAGCCCACCCAGCGCCGCGCCCGACAGGCCCAGCAGCCGCGCGCCCAGCGCGCAGACGGCCACGCTGACCACGAGCAGCACGCTGTCCCACACGATCAGGAAGCGTCCCTGGCGAAACGCGTAGAGCAGCATCGTCACCTCGACCGCCTCGGTCATCAGCGTCGCGCAGTACCAACGCACGACCGGCGCCGCGCCGCGATAGTCGGCGGTGAACAGCAGCGTCAACAGCGGCGTCGCCGCCGCGAACAAAAAGGCCAGCACCGGAAACATCAGCAGCGACACCGCGAGATTGCTGCGGCGGTTCAGCGCCAGCATCCGGTCGACGTCGTCATTGGCCTGCAGGCGGTTCAACTCGGGCAGCACGACGTTGTTGACCGTCGTGCGCACCAGGCCCTGCACGGGCGAGAACACCGAGGCCACCGAGTACAGACCGAACTGCGCGGCCGAGAACATCGAGGCGACCAACCACTGGTCGATCCTCGCGCGCAGCAGGTACAGTCCCGCCGAGCCGCCGAACGGCAGCGCGTAGAGGCATTGCTCTCGCCATCGCGCGGCGCTGATCGCCCGCCAGCCGTCGTTCGCGCGCGCATCGCGCGCCACCAGCGCCGCGCAGGTCAGCGCCTTGGCCGCGCCGAACGCCAGGTGCGCGACCAGCACCGGCTCGATCGCATGCGTGGCCGCCGCCACGCCCGCCACCGCGCCGAAGCGAAGCAGCGCGAACACGAGGTTCACGCGCGCCTGCGTCCGGCCGCGCTGCACCGCGTTGAACATGCAATCGAGCAGCGACGCGAACGTCCACAATGTCACGAACGCGGCGATCGGCAGCCGATGCTCGCCGCGCAGGTCCAGCCCGCCCCCCGCCAGCAGCACGGCGGCGCCGCCGAGCAGCGCGGAGCCGGCCATCGTCAGCGCGCCCTGCAGCAGATAGGCGCTGCGCTCGGCGCCCGTCGACCGCGGCAGGAAATAGAACAGGCTGGTCGGCATCGCCATCGACAACAGGCTCAGCGCGGTCGTCACCATCAGCCACAGCGTCCGGTAGACGCCGAAGTCCTCGTCGACGAGCAGGCGCACCAGCAGCATCGGCAGCGCCGCCTGCAGCGCCATGTCCAGCGCGTTGACCGCGCCCAGCGACAGGATCGACTTACGGACGTCGGGCGTCGCGGTCGAGCCGCCGCCGGCCATCAGGCGGGCCTCCACGATCGCATGGATCCGGCCGCGATCATGGTGGATCCTGCTCGTGGTCGCGTCGCGACCGCACCCACGCGGTCTGCCGCGCGCCGATGAAACCGCGATAAAGCGGCAGCTTGGCCAGCACGTAAGCGGGCACGCGGCACAGCATCGAGAACGGCAGCAGCTCGCGCGCGACCGCGCGCCAGGCGAGCAGCACGGCGGCGCCCAGCATCGCCAGCGCCAGCGCGGCCAGGCCCATCGGCAGTACGGCTCCGCCCAGTAGCCAGGCGATCGCCGCGACCAGCCCGACGGCCAGCGTCGACATCACCAGCAGCGCCAGCGGCGGAATCGCCAGGTCGAAGGCCAGCGCCACCGCGCCGCGATCGCCGCGGCGCAGCCCGGCCAGCAGCAGCGTCGGCATGTGCGTGGCGATCGTCTGCAGGTGGCCATGCTCCCAGCGCTCGCGCTGCGTGCGCTGACCCTGCTCGCTGCTCGGAAACGTACTGGTGACCAGCGCCTGGGGCACGTACAGCGGCCCTTGCCCGCGAGCGCTCAGGTCCACGCCCAGCTTCATGTCCTCGACCAGATGGCCGTTGGCCAGCGGCGCGTCGGCGATCAGCGCGAGCGGAAACGCCATGCCCGACCCCAGCAGCGGACACGGCCAGCCCAGCGTGACCAGCCCCAGCGGCCGCACGCGGTTCTTGACGACGAACGCGAACTCGGCGATGCGCGCGCCCAGCGTGCGCGCGGCCGGCGGGTAGCGCATCAGGTAGCAGGCCTGCGCGGGCCGGCCGCTGCGCAGGCACGCGCGCGCCAATGCGTCGACGGCGCCGGGCCCGACCTGGCAATCGGCATCGACGATCAGCACGGCCTGCGGCGTGCCCGGCCCGGGGGCATCGGGCGCGGACGCGTGCGGTCGAAGCGCGGCCCGCGGCGGCGTCGCCATCAGGTGCCGCACGCCGAAGTCCAGTGCATAACCCTTGCCGCGCCGTTCGGGATCGCGCCGTTCGACGACCTCGGCGCCGGCCCGCCGCGCGACCGCCGCGGTATCGTCGGAGCAGTTGTCGGCCACGACCAGCAGACGGTCGCCGTCGCGCAACTGTGCGAGCACGCTGGCCAGCGTCGCGCCGATGCCGCCGGCCTCATCGTGCGCGGGGATCAGGATCGCCACCGGCGCACGGGGAGCGCCGTCGCCGGCACCATCCTCCGGAACGCGGCCGCCGGCCATCGCCTCGTCACTGGCTTCGGCACCGGCACCGGCACCGATTCGCGCCGCGCCGACTCCGCCGCGCCGCATCGCGACGAGCGCCGCCAGCACCTCGAGCAGCAGCATCGCCGCCGGCACGCACGACAGCGCCGCCGCCAGCGACAGCGCGACCATCAGCGCGCCGCCGGCGCTCACGCGCGCGCCACGCGGATCAGGCCGGCGATGCGCCGCGCGCCCTCGTCGACCGAATGGCGGCCGAGCACGCGCTCGCGCCCCTGCGCCCCCATCCGCCGCAACACGTCGACCGGCGTGTCCAGGCAGCGCTCGATCGCCCGGGCCAGCGCGTCGACCGACCCGGCCGGTACCAGCCAGCCCTCGCGACCGTCGCGAACGAGTTCGGGAATCCCGGCGACGTAGGTGCTGATCACCGGCCGCATCAACGCCATCGCTTCCATGATGACGACCGGCAGCCCCTCGTTGAAGCTCGGCAGCACCATCGCGCGCGCGGCCAGCAACTCGGCACGCACCTGCTCGCCGCTGAGCCAGCCGGTGATGCGCACGCGGTCGCCGAGCCCGTGCGCGGCGATCGAAGCCTCGATCTGCGGACGCATGTCGCCGTCGCCGGCCAGCACGAGTTCGATCGCCACGCCGCGCCGGGCCAGTTGCGCGACCGCTTCGACCAGCAGCACCTGCGCCTTCTCGGCGCACAGGCGGCCGACGCAAACCAGCCGGCGGTTGTCGGGCACCGGCGCCGGCGACGCGCCCTGGAAGCTCGCGTCGAGGCCGCAATGCACGACGGCGATCTTGTCCCAGTCGTCGCGGTGCGCCCATCGGCAAAGCTGCGACCGCGTGAAACTGCTGATCGCGACCGAGAACGTCGACTGGCGCACCTTGTCGAACAGGCCCAGCGCTCTCGGCGCGTCCCATTCTTCGGGACCGTGCACGGTCATGCTGTACGACGGGCCGCCGAGCAGCCGCGTCAGCCGCGCGACCTGCGCGCCATTGGTCGCGAAGTGCACGTGCAGATGTTCGATGCCGTCGCGGCGCAGCCACTCGCCGAGCAGGCAGGCTTCGGCCAGCGTGATCAGGTTGTGCGGCAGCGAGCGGTCGCCGCAGCGCCACTGCCGCAGCGCCGCCACGACCGCGCGCGAGAACGCCGCCGGCTGGCGGATGCACGCGCTCAGCGCCGCGCGCAGCAGCGGCCCGATGCCGTCGCCCAGCAGGTAGCGCGTGCGCGTGCGCTCGGCCAGGTCCTCGACGTCGGCCAACTCGGCGTCCCAGCCGCGCAGCGCATAGCGCTCGACCGACAGCCCCTGGCGTTCGACGGCCAGGATCTCGCGCCGGATGAAGCTGTGGCTGACCTTCGGGTACTGGTTCGTGAAATAACCGATCTTCATCGCGTGGCCGCCTTCGGCCGCCTGGCGCCGGTGCCGCCCTCGAGCCGGCCGGAGCCGGTCGCGACCGCCGCCAGCAAGCCCATGAAGAAGAACGTATACCAGTTGGAGATCAGATAGCGATGCATGTTGTCCGAGTAGCAGACGATCAGAAAGGCGACCGACAGGCAGATCAGCAGGACCGCCTCCAGCGGATGCCGCCGCCGCCAGCCGAACGCCATCACGATCAGCCCGACGAAGATCAGCGCGAACGCGATCGCGCCGGGCACGCCCATCTCGAACGCGAGTTGGACGTAGACGCTGTGCGCATCGAAGCCGACCACGTATTCGAGCGGGAAGAAGATCGGCGAATAGCCGATATACGAGTCGAGCCCCCAGCCGAGCAGCCATCGGTCGGCGATCCACGGCAACGCCGACTTCCACATCGCCAGCCGCCACTGATAGGAGTTCAACACATCGTCCATCCGCGGCGCGCCGTGGCCGAACACTTCGAGGACCCGGTCCTGCACGACCGGCACCAGCAACAGCGACACGCAGCCGATCGCTCCCCACAGCAGCAGCCGCCGATCGACGAACACACCGTAGCCGAACAGCACGACCGCGGCGGCGACCCACGCGCTGCGCGTCTGCGTGGAGACAAGCAATATGATCTGCACGACCATGTAGAGGCCGGCCAGCCAGCGCGTGCGGCCGGAGAACACGCCGATCCGCCACGCGTAGAGCAGCGTCGCGATCAGCGTGACCAGGTAGAACGCGAAGATGTTCGGATGGGTGAACGCCCCCTGGATGCGGAACCCCGCGCGTTCGGGCAGGCCCGTCAGCGCGACGCTCGGGTCGAGCAGTTCGGATTCGGCGCTCTTGACGCCGCCGGTGGCCATGTCGAACAGCCCGGCCAGCGTCGGAACGATCGAAGCGATCAGCAGCACGCGCACCCAGAAGCGCGCGTCGGTGCGGTTGTCGACGATCGCCAGCGGCATCGCGAACATCACGGCATACGTCATGTAGACCACCAGCATGCGCGAGGCCTTGCCGACATCGGGCGCATAACGGCAGGCCGAGAAGGCCAGCGCCAGGAACAGCCCCCACAGCAGCACGTGCGGTCGCGCGAACGCCCGCGGTTTGCGCAGCAGGTACAGAGCGCCGAGCAGCAGCACGGCGGCATTGATCGCCGCCCCCGGGCCCACGCCTTCGCCCCCGCCCTTGATCAGCGACAATATCGGATCGAGCGAGGCGCGCGTCACCATCACGGCGATCAGCAGCCAGTCGAATCGCGTCAGCAGCAAGAACAGCCCGGCGACGAGGATCGGCACCGCGAAGCCGATCATCGGATCGAGTCGCATCCCGCCGACCAGCATCACCGCCAACCCGCCCACCGCCGAGCCGAGCAGCAGCGCGCCGGCTAGTCGCGCCAGCGAGCGTGCGCGAGAGTCCGGGTCCATACCAGCCGCGACCGTCATCGGTGCGTCGACAGGCGCCCGGAGGACGGCGAGCCGCGCGCCGAAGCTTCGGCCGGTGTTTGAGCCGCCGCCGGCAAACCCGTCGCGTCGCCGACCGTCGCTCCCTCGTCGTCGGGGCCGATCACCGTATTGCCCGCGCCTCCCGGCACCGCCGCCCGGCCTTCGGCGAGCGGGGCGGGATTCACTCGCGTGATCGGCGCGATCGTCTCCTTCGTGTCGAGCAAGTAGTCGACGCAGTGGAAATGGAACCAACGCGTCAACTCATCGGAGATGCCGATGATCTGCATCGTCGATTCGTGTCGCAGGCAGTGTCCGCGCAGCAGCAGCAACAGCCCGATCACCGCGCTGTCCATGTACGAAACCGCCGACAGATCCAGGTCCACGCGCGAGCGCGACGTCGCGACCTGCTCGAAGGCCTCGCGCAGCGGCGGCAGATCGGCCTCGCGCCAGGTGCCGCGCAAGCGGATGATCCGCACGTCGGCGCGCGTCTCGACGTCGATACGCGGCGGTACGTGTCCGGGACGCGACCAGGCCGCGCGCAGCATGGCCGGCAATTGCCGCCGCCACAGCACGCCGAGCACCGCGCGGCCATCGTCGAAGTAACGACGCCACAGGAACGGCTCTTCCTTCACCCGCCAGATCCATTCGAGCCCGATCGAGGACATCCAGCGCGGCGCGCGCCGGATCGTGCCGGCCGTGAACTTGAGCACCGCGCCGAGGTGGCTGACGATGGGCGGCTGCAGCGCCGCCCGGTTGCGCTCGATCCAGGCCTGCGCCTTCTCCGCGCCCAGCGACAGGACCAGGAAGTCGCTGCGCGTCGCGTTGATGCGCGCGATCAGCGCCGGGTCGCTCAAGGTCTCGACCGATCCGATGGCCGGCTCGATGTCGCCGACGCAGCGCACGCCGCCGGCCTGTTCGTTGATCCACCGGTGCGCGCGCGGGGCCACGCCGTTCTCCCCGCCGAACAGGAACACCCGCATCGGCTCGTACGGACCGGGCTGGATCAGCCGATCGAACAGGTCGGCCCCGGACACGCGGGCGCGTAACGGGATCCGCAACAGTCGCGCCAGCCAGATGATCGGCATGCCGTCGGGCACGCACAGGTCGCTCTTGAGCACGTCGTCGCGAAAACGCTCGTTGCGTATCGCGGCGGCGATGTAGTTGACGTTCGGCGTCGTCAGCACGCAGCGCGTGCGCGTCCTGGCCGCACTGCGCAGGTGCGCGAGCACCACATCGGTTCCGCCGGCATCGAAAGGCAGCCCCAGCACGCAATAGACGGCGCGCCGGAAATCCATCAGATCCCGTTCGGGTGCCGTCGCGGACGTCATCGGCCGAGGACCAGCGGCGTCGACGGGCGCGCTGGCATCGACGGCATCTGCCGCGTGACGTCCGTGCGCGTCCGCCGATGCCGGACGCGCTCGATCCACGATCCGATCAGGCGAATCGTCGCCTGCTGCGTGGCGACCAGCGTCAGTGTGTGATCGAGTTGTGGGAGGTATTCGCACTGGACCTGCGTGGCGAAAGGGTAAAGACCGAAGCGATCCGAAAACTGCTCGGGATAACTATAGTGGCGCGACCATGATCCTGTGTAGACCAGAAACAAACTGACACCACGGTCAACAAGTCGCTGCATCCCCTTCGCGTACTCGCTTAGCGGAAGTCGCGTATCATCGCCCAACGCCGGTTCGTTCGGCGAAACATCGTCGCGTTTGATCGCACCGGACAAGACTTTCAACAAATATCCGCCAACATAGCCGACGGACCTTGCGGCACGAGACAAGTTCTCACATGCACCGCGCAGCCTTATCCTGCGCCGATGATACTCGAGCAGCGTCCTTCGGGTCGGATACGCGAACGAATCGATCATCACCAACCCCACGATGCGTGAATCGACGAGTGCCGCGGCCCATCCCTGGTTCGCGCCCGAACACAGACCGACGATCAGCACGCTTTCGATACCGACGACGCTATGCATCGCTTCGATCGCGCAGACGATGTCATGCGTCACTTGTTGCGGGTAAGGAAGCGCATCGGCCGCCGTACCGCTGTCACCTTTGCCGGAGACGTCGAATCGCAGCACCGGCAGTCCCTGGCGCGCGAGCGCGCGCGCCAGCTTCACGTTGAAGCGATGCGGTCCGCTGCGGGAAACGACGCCGGCGTTGAGCAGCAGCACGCCCGGGCCACCGGCCGTCGACGCCGTCGACCCGATCGCGGCGGCCGACGCAGCACCGGCCGCGTCGAACCGCGTCAACACGCCGGACAGATACTCGCCGCGACCGAAGTCCAGCACCGATTCGGTCAGCACGCCGATCTGCTCGTCGCTCATCGCAGTGTCTCGACCGTATGCAAGATCAGGGCCATCGCGTCGGCCGGTAACGGTGCGGTGTCGATCGTCTCCTCGGCGGTCCAGTCGAAGCGCTGCGCGAACGGCACGATGCTCGGCGGCCGCACGTCGGGGACGGCACGCCAGTCCAGCGCCGGATGACCATCGGGCGCGATCACCGCGGCGGGCGTGCGCAGCACCGACCCGAACAGCGACAGGCTCGCGAGTTGCCGGCGCAGGCGCTCGCCGATCGCGAAGCCGATCGCCTCGTCGGATCCCGACGCCGGCACGGCCGGATCGCGCAGCAGCGGCCCGTAGGCGATCTCCAGCGCGCGCCGTTGATCGAGCCGCAGTTGTTCGAGATAGACGCCGCCGTCGGTGACCGGCTCCCACAGCACGAGGCCGGCGGGCGCGGGCCGTGCGTCCATCGACGCCAGCACGGCCAGCGTCGCGCCCAGCCTCATGCCGATCCAGATCGTGCTCGCGCACCCGCCGATCCGTCTCAGGCGCAGGTCCGCCGCCAGCAGGTCGGCGCGCCAGCCGGGCAGGTCGCCGTCGACGTCCTCGCCGAGCGAATCGCCGCAGCCGAACCAGTCGACGCGCAGCGTCGGGAATCCGGCGCGGCTCAGAGGCTGAGAGTTTTTCGGCCGTGCCCGAAAGGCGCGTCCAAACGACCCGGATCTAGGCGCAAAGCGCAGCCATAGCTCGGGCTATGGCGAGCATTTGCAACGACGAGCCGGGTCGTTTGGACGTGCAAGGCGGGCATGGACGAAAGACTCTCAGCCTCTCAGTCCGGCCGCGGCAAGCCGATCGCGTCGTACGAATCGGCGCCGGCGTCGTAGCGCGCCTGCGCGGCCCGCATCGTTTCGAGCGCGTCGGCGCGGCGCGCCGTTTCGGCGAAGATCAGGCTCTCGTTACGCCGGGCCGCGGCCGGCGACAGCTCGCGCCCCTCGACCAGCGAACGCTTGGCCGCCGCCAGCGCGGCACGCGGCCAGCGGGCGATGTGCGCGGCCCAGGCGATCGCCTCGTCGCGCAGCCGCTCGTCGGGCACCACGCGGTTGATCGCGCCGATCTCCAGCGCGCGGCGCGCGCTGATCGGCCGGCAGTCGAGGATCAGCTCCATGCAGCGGGTCGTGCCGACCAGGCGTTCGAGCCGGGTCGTGCCGCCGGCGCCGGGGATGATGCCCAGCGCGACCTCGGGCTGGCCATAAGTGGCCGACTCGGCGGCGATGCGCAGGTCGCAGGCCCACGACAGTTCGGCGCCGCCGCCCCAGGCCTGGCCGTTGTTGGCGGCGATCGTGACCATCGGCAGCGTCTCGATGACGTCGAACAGCGGCAGCCGCCGGCTGCGCGGCCGGCCGCCGGGCGAGCGATCGAAAGCGTCGACCAGCGCCCGCAGCGACCAGTGCGCGATGAAACAGCCCGGCAGGTCCGACGCGAGCACGACGACCGCGGCGCCGCCCTTCTCGGCGGCCTCCAGCGATTCGAGGAGGCGCGCGGCCAACTCGTTATCGCCGAAATTGCGCGGCGGATTCGACAAGGTGATCAGCGCGACGCCCTCGGCGGGCGTCGACAGGGGGGCGGCGGCGGTCAAGGGCGTCTCCTGGCGTCTGGCATGCATCGACCTCGACGCTACCCGCAACCGGTCGCCATGAGCAAGCCGCGCCCGAGGCTCTCCGGATCCTACTCGGGAATCGGCACGTAGCCCTGCCCCAGCAGCCAGGCCATGAACACGAGGAACACCAGCGCCCAGCCGTACAGCACCGACACGCGATGACGATCGGCCGGGTTGTCGAACACCGCCGGGCCGCCGTAGCCGAGGCCGGCCACGTAGGCGGCGAACACCGTGCTCAGGTAGTGGACGGCGCCGAAGGCCTCGGCCAGCTCGCCGCGGCGCGGGTGGTCGATCGCGGTCTGCGAGATCGCGACGAGCACCAGGTAGACGATGGCCGCGGACAAGGGCGGAAGATAGCCGCCCAGCGATTCGATCAGGCGGCGAACGGCCGGCCAGCGTCGGGCCAGCAGCGGCAGGATCAAGTTGTGCGTGATGCCGACCGCGAAGATCAGCTTGACCAGTACGCGCTTGTGCACGCTGGCATCGCCCATCGCCAGGTTGTGCAGGTTGGTCTCGTTCTGCTTGTTGTGCTGGCGAAAGAACTCCGGCGATTCGAGGCCGATCACGCGTTGGAACCAGCTCACCTCCTCGACCGCGGCCAGCGCGACGACCAGACCCAGGCCGACCAGCGCGATGACGGGCCAGGTGATCCGGCCTTCGCGCTGCAGGCGCTCCCAGGCGATGAAGAACAGCAGCACCGACAGCGCGGTGAAGCACAGGAACTGCAACCACTCGACCAGCGCGTCCTCGTCGACGAACTTGCTGGCCAGCGGCGAACCGGTCTTGAACGCGATCAGCGCGGCGATCAGCACGCCGACGTTGACGAGGATGCCGGCGAGAATGGCCGGATGCAGCAGGGGCCGGCGAGGCGACAGGGAGCTCATGCGGTACGGGATCCTTCGATGACGGGGTCGGCCTCGGGCCAGGCGTTGCGCTGCGAGGAGCGTCGCCAGCGGGCCCGGCCGGCCGCGCAGACGGACGCGATCGACCACAGCCACAGCAGCGGATCGAACATCGCGTCCCACAGGTTGCCGGTCGGCAGCCGGCCGATCGACCAGGCGAGCAGCGCGACCAGCAGCACGACCGCGCGTTCGCGGGCCACGCCGCGCGACAGCGCGAGCACGCAGCCGGCCGCCGCCAGCAGCGCCAGCAGCGGCGCGGCGACCGGGCCGAAACCGGGCGGGTACAGGCCGATCGCCAGCCAGCCGACGATGTCGGCATACAGCAGCGCGCCGGCCGCGGCGATCGTCGACGCCCAGCCGATCGGCAGCAGCGGCGACGGCCGCGCGGCGGCGGGCGGCCGTCCGAGGCGCCAGCACGCGTCGCCGGCGAGCGCGACCAGCAGCGCGCTGGGCCACTGCGCGCTCATCATCAACCAGTAGGCGG
>JASGFT010000064.1:0-25399 GCA_047605425.1 Burkholderiaceae bacterium
GGTCGCCTGCAGCACCAGTGGCACACGCTGACCAAGACCGGTGTTGAGCACGAAAGGGAATTCGGCGTCCGGCAGCTCGGACGGATCGCCGTGCGGTCGCGCGAAGAACAGGCCCTTGCCGCTGGGCGTGGCGAAGGCGATCGGCGGCTGCGTGCCATCGTCGCGGACCGTCGGGTTCTGGCTGACGCCATCGTTCAGGTAGCGAATCGGATGCCGGTCTTCGCCGTCACCGGGCGGGCACGGCCACTGCAACGGTGCCTCGCGCAGGCGCGCGTAGCTGGCGCCGCGCAGGTCGTAGCCGGTCCTGGGGTTCCAGAAGCGCTTGATTTCCTCGAAGACCTCCTCGGCACTCGTGTAGCCGAACGCGTGCGCGTAGCCCATCTCGCAGGCCACGCGGGCGATGATTCGCCAGTCCGGCAGCGCCTGCCCGGGCGGCTCGATCGCCTTCTGCATCAACGTCAGGTTGCGGTCGGAGTTGATCATCACGCCTTCGGCCTCTGCCCACAGCGCCCCCGGCAGCAGCAGATCGGCATAGCGGTTGGTCTCGGTGTCGAGGAAGGCGTCCTGGGTAATGACCAGCTCGGCCCTCCGCAGGCCCTCGATCACGGTCCGGCGATTGGCCACCGTGGCCGCCGGATTCGTGCAGATGACCCAGCAGGCCTTGATGTCACCGGCCGCCATGCGCTCGAACATCGCCACCGTGCCGCCCACCGACCGCGTGTGCAGCGTGCCGCGCGGCACGCCCCAGACGTCCTCGACGAAGTGGCGTTCGTCCTCGATCAGCACGGTGCGCTGGCCCGGCAGGCCCGGTCCCATGTAGCCCATCTCGCGCCCGCCCATCGCGTTGGGCTGGCCGGTCAGCGAGAACGGCCCGCTGCCGGGCTTGCAGATCGCACCGGTGGCCAGGTGCAGGTTGCAGATCGCGTTGGTGTTCCAGGTGCCGTGAGTGCTCTGGTTCAGGCCCATCGTCCAGCAGCTCATCCAGGCCTCGGCCTGGCCGATCATCAGCGCGGCCTGCCGAATGTCGGCCTCGGGAATGCCGGTGACGGCGCTGACCTTCGCGGGCGTGTAGTCGGCCAGGAAGTCGGGCATCAGCTCCCAGCCCTCGGTGAACCGCGCGATGAAGTCGGCGTCGGTGTGGCCGTTGGCGTGCAGCAGATGCAGCAGGCCGTTGAGCAGCGCGAGGTCCGTGCCCGGCTTGATCTGCATGAACAGATGCGCCTTGTCCGCCGTGGCGTTGCGCCGCGGATCGACGACGATCAGCTTGGCGCCGGCCTTGACCCGGTCCATCAGCCGCAGGAAGAGGATCGGATGGCAGTCGGCCATGTTGGCCCCGATCACGAAGAACACGTCGGCGCGGTCGAAGTCCTGGTACGAGCCGGGCGGGCCGTCGGCGCCCAGCGAGAGCTTGTAGCCGCTGCCCGCGCTGGCCATGCACAGCCGCGAGTTCGATTCGATCTGGTTGGTGCCGATGTAGCCCTTGCACAGTTTGTTGGCCAGGTACTGCGCCTCCAGCGACATCTGGCCGGAGACGTAGAACGAGATCGCATCGGGACCGTGTTCGTCGAGGATGGCTGTCAGACGCCGGGCCGTCTGGGTGATCGCCTCATCCATCCTGACCTGCACCGGATCGCGCAGCCGATCGGTGCGCAGAAACGCCGATTCCATGCGGCCCGTCCCCGACAAGGCCTGCGCGCTGGTGGCGCCCTTCGTGCATAGCCGACCGAAGTTGCTCGGGTGGGCCTTGATGCCCACGACCTTGACGACCTTCGCATCCTCGACTTGCAGGGCCATGCCGCAGCCCACGCCGCAATAAGGGCAGACGGTCTTCACCGAAGCCGAGGTCGCCGCACTCATCCTCCCTCCCAGCAGCCGCCATAAAAAAACGTCCGCACCTTTCCTGCCCAGCGCCGCGAAACGCTGAGAAGGCCGTGCGGACGTCATTGCCCTGCCCGGCTTACGCCCGCCGTTGGGCGCAAACCACGGATCCGGCCGGATCCCGGCATCGACCACGCAAGTCTCGTGCCGACAATCGGGCTCGATGGAGATGGCGAGGGCGCGCCGGTCGCTCCTGCCCGAAGGCCGGCGCTTCCTCGTCACGATACGGGGACCGACGCACCAGAACGCGACAACCGGACGCGCGCGAACACCGCCTTAGTGCAGGCGTTGCCGAGACGCTGCCGACGATCAAAGACCGCCGAACCGGCCCTTCACGGGTTGCAGCAGCGTCGTCGCCGGCATCGAGAACCACCATAAGGGGGACTGCAGGATGACGGCATCGGTCCAGCGCAACTTGTCCTGCTAGCCGGCGATGCCAGTTAGAGCACGACTTCGATCAGCCGCGGCCCCTTGTGCTTGATCGCGCTGGCGAACTGGCTCGCGAACTCCTCGACGGTCGTCGCGCGGCTCGCTTCCATGCCCATGCCGGACGCCAGCTTGACCCAATCGAGCTCCGGATTGTGCAGGTCGAGCATCGACAAGGCCTTCGGGCCCGGATTGCCGACGCCGACGCGCGTGAACTCGATGTTCAGGATCGCGTACGAACGATTGGCGAAGATCACCGTCGTCACGTCCAGCGATTCGCGCACCTGCGTCCACAAGGCCTGCAGCGTGTACATCGCCCCGCCGTCGCCGTGCAGGCAGACGACCTTCCTGTCCGGGCACGCGACCGCGGCGCCGGTGGCCAGCGGAATGCCTTGCCCGATCGCGCCGCCGGTCAGCGTCAGGTGGTCGTGCGGCGCGATGGTGGCCGCGAAGCGGTGCATGCCGCCGCCCGCCGTCGCGCCTTCATCGGAGATGATCGCGCCCTCCGGCAGATGGTGCGCGATGATCTGCCCGGCGGTTCGCGCATCGAGCGCCCCGCTGGTCGGCAGATCGGGAATCCGCGATGCGCCGACGTGCGCGGGCGTCCGGGGCGCGTCGAGCGCGTCGGCCAGTGCTTCGAGCGCGGCCAGGCCGTCCTCGTGCTTGTGAGCCAGATAGAGCACGCTGCAATCATCGGGCGTGCACCACGACGGCTTGTCCGGATACGCGAAAAAGCTCACCGGCGGGCTGGCGCCGACCAGGACAAGGTGCGCGACGCCCTTCATGAACTCGACGATCTGCTCTGCGAAGTAAGGAATGCGCTCGATCTCGACGCGTCCGGCCCCGCGCTGGCAACGCGGAGCGAAGGTATCGCAGGCGATCCGCGCGCCGGTCGCCGCGGCGATGCGGCCGGCGGCATGAAGCCCCCGCTCCTTCAGCGCGGCGCCGCGGATCAGGATCATCGTCGTCTTGCCGCTCTTCAGCGCGTCGGCGGCCTGCCCGATCGCCAGGTCCGATACCGACGCCGGAACCGGCTTCGGCAATGCCGGCGCCGGGCGATCCGCCTCGAGCCAGGCGGTGTCCGCGGGCAGGATCAGCGTCGCGATCTGTCCCGGATGTTGCAGCGCGGCCTGGACGGCCCGCGCTCCGTCCGCGGCCACGGTCCGGGCATTGGTCGACGAATGGACCCAGCCGGAGACCGGGCGAGCGAAACCTTGCACGTCGGACGCCAGCGGCGCGTCGTATTGCGCGTGGTAAGTGGCGTGATCGCCGACGATGTTGACGATCGGCGTCGCCGCGCGGCGCGCGTTGTGGAGGTTCGCGAGCCCGTTCGCCAGTCCCGGCCCCAGATGCAGCAGCGTCGCGGCCGGCTTCTCGGCCATGCGGCCATACCCATCGGCCATCCCGGTCACCGCGCCTTCGAACAGGCCCAGGACGGCCCGCATGCCCTCGACCTTGTCCAGCGCGGCGACGAAATGCATCTCCGACGTGCCGGGATTGCTGAAACAGACCTCGACGCCAGAATCGACGAGGGTTCGCACCAGACTTTCCGCTCCGTTCATCATCATTCCTTGTTTCCAATTGCCGTCTAGGCGCGAGACGCCGCCGGCGACGTGAGAGCACGAACAGGGTATCGCGGGTTGCCGCGAAGCGGCAACTTCGGTCCGGGCCTATTCGGTATTGCCGCCGAAAGCCACGGAACGCCCCCGTTCGTAAGCGCGCGCGCGCCAGCCGTCCGAACGGATCGCCAAAGCGATGCGCTTCAGCGCACGCTTGCCGAATCGCGCGGGATCTCCCGCTTGTCGAGGCAGACTTCCGCCCTTGGCCGCCATGCCCCATACCCTGTACTACACCCCGCTTTCCGGCAACAGCTTCAAGCCGGCGATGGTCGCGCACCATCTCGGCCTGACCCTGACTCGCCAGTGCGTCGACGTGCTCGGCGGCGAGAACCGGCAGCCGGCGTTCCTGGCCGTCAATCCGCGCGGCCAGTTGCCGTACCTGGTGACCGAAGACGGGCAAGGCCTGGGCGAGTCGAACGCCATCGCCTGGTTCCTGGCCGAAGGCTCGCCGCTGATTCCCGCCACGCCGCTGCAACGAGCCCGCGCGCTGCAATGGATGATCTTCGAGCAGACCGCGCTCGAACCGTTCATCTCGCCGGCGCGGATCTTCGTGCACCTGCTGCCCGACCAGCGCGACGCCAAGGCGGCGGAGATCGAGCGCTGGCAGGCCGGCCTGCAGCCCGGTCTCGCGCGTCTGGAAGCGCACCTGCAACAAACCCCGTTCATCGCCGGTGAACGTTGCACGGTGGCGGACATCGCCGTTTTCGGTTATACCCATCTGACGCCCGAAGCGGGAGTGGCATTGACGCCCTATCCCGCCATCCGGGCCTGGATCGATCACACCCGGGAGGCGCTGGCCATGCCTTCGCTCGAGACATTGTTGCCCGGCTGAGCATGGCGGCCCGGACCGCTCTCTTCGCCAACACGAACGGCGCCCCGCCAGGCACTTCCTGGCTAGCGGCGCTCGACGAGTTGCGCACGCCGGTATGGGTGTTCGACATCGACCATGGGCGCGTGCACTGGGCGAACCCCGCCGCGATGGCCATCTGGCGCGCTTCGTCGCTGGAGGAGCTTCGCGCGCGCAACATGCGCGCGGACATGTCGGCCACGGTGGCGGCGCGACTGGCGCAATACCAGGCCGACTTCGTCAGCCATGGCTCGCGCTTCAACGAACAGTGGACCTTGTACCCGGCCGGCAAACCGGTGTCGCTGCACGTGCATTACAGCGGCTTCGTGCTCGACGACGGACGCATGGCCATGCTCTGCGAAGGCCAGCCGATCGACGCCGAATCGCCCGAATCGCTGCGTTCGGTCGATGCGCTGCTGCACACGCCGATGGTGATCGGGCTGTACGACCTCGATGGCCGACCGCTGTATCGCAACCCCGCCGCGCGCTCCTCGGCGCGCGCCCCCGACGAGACGCTGGCCCAACGCTTCGCCGATCCCTGCGCGCTGCACCGCCTGCTCGAGCTGGTGGCCCGCGAGGGCCAGGCCACCTGGACGATGAAGGTCTACACCAGCCACGGCCAGCGCTGGCACGAAGTGTCGGCCCGGCGCCGGCTGGACGCCGCGACCGGCGAAGCGGCGCTGCTGATCAGCGAGGTCGACGTCACGCCGCTCAAGCAAAGCGAGGCGCAGGCGCGCTTCCTGTCCGAACACGACGTGCTCACCGGACTGCCGAATCGTGGACGGGCGCAGCGCTACTTCGAGGAGCTCGTGCAGCGGGTGCAGGCGATGTCGGCCGGATCCGTGCACCCTCCTCAGCAGGCGGCGCTGATCCTGATCGACCTGGACCGGTTCAAGGACATCAACGACACGCTGGGCCACGCGGCCGGCGACGAGCTGCTGGTTGAGGTGGCGCGGCGCGCCCGCGCGATCGTGCGACATAGCGACGTGGTGGCGCGCTTCGGCGGCGACGAGTTCCTGATCCTGCTCATCGGCCCGGACCTGCGCAACGAGGTCGCCCGCATCCACCCGAGGCTGCGCAGCGCGCTGGCGCAGCCGTTCCAGTTGGCCGGCAGCCGCGTGCAGGTCTCGGCCACGGTCGGCGCCAGCGTCTACCCCGACGACGGCGAGGACTTCGCGACGCTGCTGCAGCGCGCCGACCTGGCGATGTACCAGGGCAAGGCCGGCGGGCGCGACGCGCTGACTTTCTACCAGGCGGGCCTGAGCGAGCAACTGCACGCGCGCACCCGGCTGGAAGAAGAGTTGCGCCGGGCGCTGATCTGCCACGAGTTCGAGCTGCACTATCAGCCGCGCGTCTGCGGCCCGGGTCAGCAGGTCGTCGGCGCCGAAGCCCTGGTGCGCTGGCGGCACCCGCAGCGGGGCCTGGTGATGCCGGGCGAGTTCATCCCGGTCTGCGAAGCCACGGGCCTGATCCGCGAGCTGGGACGCGAGGTGTTCGCGCTGGCCGCCCGCCAGCAGGCCGCGTGGCTGCACGCCGGCCGGCGACTGACGGTATCGGTCAACCTGTCGCCGCTCGAGTTCGCGGCGCCGGACCTGCTCGAAGCGCTGAAGAAGACGCTGGACGACACCGGCTGCCCGCCCGAGTTGCTGGAGCTGGAAATCACCGAGTCGATGCTGATCGGCGACGACGAACGCCTGATGCAGACGCTGCATGGCCTGCGCGAACTGGGCCTGTCGATCGCGCTCGACGATTTCGGCACCGGTTATTCGAACCTCGCCTACCTGCAGCGTTTCCCGTTCGACATCGTCAAGATCGACCGCAGCTTCGTTCAGGCCAAGGCCAGCGAACGGCCGCTGACCGAGGCCATCATCGGGCTGTGCCGCGCGATGCGCCTGCGGCCGGTGGCCGAGGGAGTCGAGACCGCCGCGCAGCACCAATGGCTGCGCGGGCTGGCGGTGGACGAGTTCCAGGGTTACCTGTTCTCTCCCGCGCTGCCGCCGGACCGCTTCGAAGCCTTGCTGGCGTCCGGATCGGACACCGAAACCGCGTCCGCGCGGGCACGTTCGCTGACTGCCTGACCAGCCTGACCGCCGGCCCGAGTACCGATCATTGCGGGCAAGCGATCACCGAATTCACGCCCGAAGCGCTGCGGTGAATGCTGGATGCCCAGCGCGCCGCTCAAGCCGCCGACCCGATCCCCAGCGCCGCCACTCGCCGCGATCGCATCGACCGGCTGGTCGCCGCGGTCCTGGAGCACGCCACCGAGCTGGCGAACGCGCTGAACTTCGCCCTATCCCGCCCCCCGTCAGGCGACCCAGGCCAGCGCGCGCAACCAGCGCGGACGCCACGCCAGCGCCAGGGTCACGGCCAGCGCCGAAGCCGTCACGACCATTACCCACACCAGCGCCGCCATCGACGCGTGGTCGGTTCGCAGGCACAGCGCCAGTGAAACCGCCAGGCCGAGCACTCCGAGCCCACGCAGACGCAGCGCCGTCCCGCGCGATGACGCCTGGCCGCGAACCTGCTGCCAATGAACGTCCATCGCCAGCGCCAGCCAGCCCATGCCGGCCACCCCCGCGATCACCGCGCCGAGCAACGACCACACCGCAGCGGCGCCCTCAAGCATTGGCCACCCCCGCGCTCTTCGACCGAGGCGCGGCCATCGTTTTCGCCTCGGGTTTCGTCTTCAGCTTGCGGGCCGCGATCATCGCGATCCCCGCGCTGGCCAGCAGGAACAGATCGACACCGGCCACCGGCCAGTAGCCGTCGCGGACCGTCCGGATCAGATGATCGCCGGTGGTGATGCCGTTCAGCAGCACGGCGGCGACGGCCATCACCGCCACGGCCCAGCACTGCTCGCGCCACGCGGGGTTCATCCGTCCTCGCGCCACCGCCGCGCTGCGCACGAACGCATGCGCCATCGCCACGACCCAGCCGGTCCAGAACAGGTATTGCTCCAGGTCGCCCCTGGCCGGCCAACCGGCAGGCAGGGACTCGGGCAGCAGCCGGTTGGCGATCAGGATCGTCAGCGCCGCGACCAGCATGCCGGTCACCGTCGTCACCGCCAGCGCATCGACGATCCGCGCGCCCTGGCTGCCCGACTTGGCGTGCTGCTTCTTGCGCTTTTCGACGAAGAAGACGAAGCCGGTGGCGATGCAGACGGCGCCCATCAATCCGCCCAGCACGTACAGCCAGCGCAGCAGCCAATGGCGGAAGTGCTGCAGATGCAGCCCGGTCAGGAACTCGTTGACGCTGTCCACCGTCGTCTGCGGCGGGTCTTCGCGCAGCACCTCGCCGGTGCTCGCCTTGAAGTGGATGCCGTCGCCGACGAGCGCGATGCGGTCGGTGCCCGCGCGGTAGATGCTGACGTAGCCATTGGCATCGCCGACGTGCCGGACCGAGAGGAACCCCACCTCGCCCGCCTTGTCGCTCGCCGCCCAGCGCCGCTGCGCCTCGGCCACCATCGCATCGACCGAAGCCAACGGCGCCGCGACGCCGGCGCGATCGTTCGGCAGGCCGGTCTCATCGGCCTCGAGCTTCTCGTGCAGTTCGTGCAGCGGACCGAGCTGCGTATGGGCGACCGGAAAATAGATGCCGGCGAAGATCACCAGCCCGGTGAACGCGAAGAAGAAGTGGAACGGCAGCGCCAACACGCCGGTCAGGTTGTGCAGATCGAGCACGCTGCGCTGCGAGGCCTTCTTCGGCCGGAACGTGAAGAACTCGCGAAAGATCTTGCGGTGCAGGACCACGCCGCTGACCAGCGCGACGAGCATCATCAACGCCGCGAAGCCGACGATCCAGTAACCGACGCTCATCCACTCCAGGGTCAGGCTGTAGTGCAGCGGATAGAAGAACCGGCTGCCGATCTTCAGACGATCGTCGGGCAGCGCCGCGCCGCTGCGCGGATCGATCGTACGGGAACCCCGCGCCGCGTCCTCATGATCCTTGGCGTTGGGCACCTCATAGGCCGTGAACAGCCCGAGCACCGGATCCCGGTGCGTCGTGTACGCGCCCCAGGAGCGCACGGTGTCGAAGCGTTCCGGCAGCGGCCCGTTCACGCGCGGGCGCATGAAATCCAGGCTCTCCTTGCTCGGCTGCATGTCCTCGAAGATCGGACGCAGCACGCGATCGAACGACGGCATCGGCTGGGCGTCGAAACGTGACTGCGGGATCGCCCAGCGATCGATCTCGCGGTCGAAGACCGACATCGCGCCGAAGAAGAAACAGACCATCAGCACGAAGCCGAGCGCCAGCCCGAACCACGTGTGGACCCAGGCCATCGCCAGGCGGAAGTTCTGGAACATCAGCGATCCCCCGGGTTCAAGCGATCAGCCGCGACTGCAGCAGCGTGGCGGCCCCCGCCATCAACGCGCCGCCGCCGAGCAGCACCAGCCATACCCGGACCATGCCGCGCGCGGCGAACGCCCACAGGAACACGATCAGGAAGACCAGCATGCCGAGCATGCTGCTCAGGTGCTCGGCATCATGGAACGGCATACCCAAGGCGAACAGACCGGTGATGCCGACGGCGATGAAGCCCCAGCAGAACGCGTAGCCGCCGAGGACGGCGGCGGCGATTCGACCTGCGATCTGCAGGTGGCGGGACGGATAGGTTTCAGTGGTCATGTCGTTGCATTTTCAAGAGGCCCGCGGCACCAGCGACTTGGCGCCGTGGTCGCCGCGCCTTTGCCGATGCCACGGGGATCAGAATCGATAACTAACCGTGGCGATGATCGAGCGCCGAGGGCCCCACCAGCAGTCGCCACGCGCCAGGCAGGTGCTGAAGTACTCGCGACCGGTCAGATTGTTGATGTTGAGCGCATAGCGCCAGTGTTTGCTTTCGTAGGCCAGCAGCAGATCGATCAGCGTGACCGAGGGAACGCGCGGCCCGGTCTCTCCGGTCTCGATGCGGTCCTTGAAAGCGCTCAGGTAGCGCAGTCCCGCGCCAACTTCGAAACCGGACAGGCTCGCCAGCGCAAAACGGTACTTGCCCCAGAATGCGGCCTGATTGCGTGGTACGCCCAGCGCGAGCTTCTGGTCGACTACGGTGTACTGATAGTACGCCGTCAAGTCGAACGCCTTGCCCATCGTCGCCTTCAACTCCAGTTCGATACCCTTGTTCTCGGACGCATCGACCTGAGTACCGAAGAACGGGCTGTCGGGATCCGCGACCGTCCGATTCTTCTCCTTGAGACGATAGATCGAGGCTGCGGCACTCAGCGGAACGCCAGAAGGAGTGTATTTGATCCCGGCCTCCACCTGCTCGCCACGCAGCGGCTTGTAGAGCGCCCCCTCCTCGGTGCGTCCGGCTTGCGGCGTGAAGGATTCGGTGTAGCTCAGATAGGGCGACCATCCTGCTGGCAGGCCGTACATCACTCCGAGTCTCTTGGTGCTGGCACGAGTCGTTGCAGGCGACTCGTCCTGCGTCTTGCTGGTGGCGCGGTCGTGCCGGAGACCTGCGACGACGATCCAGTTGCCCAAGCGGATCTGGTCCTGGATGTAGACGCCGACATTGCGCTGGTGGGCTCGCGGAGCCTCCGTGAAATCGGTGATCGGAGCGTAGTCGGCGCCATGGACGGGTGCATACGCATCGAGCGTGCTCGGGGTCACACCGGAGCGAAGATCGGTGCGGTGCCGCATATGGTCCACGCCAACCAACAGCCTGTGTCTCAGCGATCCGGTGACGATGCTGCCTTCCAGATGATTGTCGGTCGCCGTGAGGGCCGTGCGGGTGATGCCCCGGAAGTTATAGCGACCAATGATTCGCTGGTTGACCGGGTCCTCGCCCCAGCCGCCCAGGATGGTCCAGTAGTCGATGCTGTGGAATCTGGCGTCGCTGGTGTTTCGTTCGATCCGTGTGGCTTGACGAAAGCGCCAATCGTCATTGAAGCGATGCTCGAACAACCAGCCGAATCGGCGCCCTCGGGTATCAAAGCCGTCCTGGGGCTCGCCGAGATAGCGGCTGCTGGGCAGCCGGCCATTGGGATTCGGAAGTATCGATCCCGACCAGGGAAGCCCCAGATTGGTCATACCGGTCTCGTCTCGCTGCCATTGCCCCTGCAGGATGAGCGACGTGGACGCATTCGGCCGCCAGGATAAGGACGGCGCCAGCAATGCGCGATTGTCCGGGACGAAGTCTGTCTGCGTATCCGCATCGCGATAGACGGCAATGAGGCGATAGGACCATGCCCCGTCCTCGGTCAGGGGACCGGTCAGGTCCGCTTGAATCTGGCGGCGATGGTAGTTGCCCAACTGGATGCCGACTTCGCGACGCGTTTCCTGCAGCGGGCGCTTGCTGATCAGATTGATGACGCCTCCCGCGGTACCGGCGCCGAACAGCATCCCGGACGGACCACGCAGTATCTCCATTCGCTCCAGGGTATACGGGTCGGTACGGGTGGTGTTTCCATACCCTCCGAAGCTCCAGACCCCGTCTCGATAGACGGTCGGCTCGGATCCCCTGACCAGCCCCCAATCCGCCCGCGAGTCCAGTCCATAGGGGTCACCGCGCACACCGGCCGCATAGGTCAATGCCTGCTGGATCGTGGTGGCGCCCAGATCGTCCATCTGATCACGGGTCACCACCGTTACCGACTGCGGCGTCTCGGCCAACGGCGTATCGGTCTTCAGCGCCGTCGCGGCTCGGCGCGCGACATAGCCGCTCACCTGTCCGGTCGCGGTCTCCTGAATAGCAGCAGCCCGTACGGTCACCGGCGGCAGCGCGCCCGCCTTCGCCGACGAGTCCGCCCCGGCGGCAGTCGCCCTGCGCAACGAATACCCACCTCCCGGCTGCGCCAACGCCTCGATCCCGCTCCCGTCGAGCAGCTTCAGCAGGCCCGCGCTGGCGCCGTAGCTGCCGCGGAGCCCTCGCGTCGTGAGGCCGGCGATCAGCGCCTCGTCATAAGAGAGGTTCACCCCCGCCGCGCGGGCGAAGCTGTCCAGCGCCGCATCGAGCGGCCCCGCCGGCACGTCGAAGTTCGTCACCGCATCCCCCTTCGGCAGCGCGCCGGCGGCCGCGGGCGCCTGCGCGTGGGCATCGCGCGGCAGCGCGCACGGGCCGAGCGCCAGGCTGCTGGCGACGATGCCCTGCAGGGCAACGGCCAGAACGGTCGGCCGGTGATGAAGATTGCGATGCGTGCTTGCACGATGATGGTGGCCGCGGCGCACGGGCCGGGCCTGGCGGCTCGGATGCTGGATGTGGGTCATGTCGTTCGACGTCTCGTCAAGGCAGGTTCAAGGGCGTTCCTACCTTCAGGGCCGAACGAGATTCGATATCCCCTCAGAGGCTGAGAGTTTTTCGGCCGTGCGCGAAAGGCGCGTCCAAGCGCCCCGGATCTAGGCGCAAAGCGCAGCCATGGCTCGGGCTATGGCGAGCATTTGCAACGACGAGCCGGGGCGTTTGGGCGTGCAAGGCGGGCATGGACGAAAGACTCTCAGCCTCTCAGTCCTCTCCAAAATAATTGTCGGAATACAGGGCCACGCTGATCATCGCGGCCCCACCGTGACCCAGAAGCGCGTGCGATAGGTGACGCTTACCGGCTGGGTCTGTAACAGGAATCGCAGCGCCTGGTCGGTGTCCCTGACATGGAACACACCGGACAGGCGCAGGTCGGCCACGCGCGGATCGCAGACGATGCGGCCGAGCCGATAGCGCTCCAGCTCGGCCAGCAGGTCCCGCAAGCGGATGTTCTTGCCGCCGATGACGCCCTCGGCCCAGTCGTCGGCTTCGAAGCCCTGCGGTTCGACCGGCCTCGCGCCATCCCGCATCAGCCAGCGGCTGTCACCCGCCTCAACGACAGTGGTCGCACCGCCGCCGGCCGGATGCAGCTCGACCGCACCTTCCTGGACGCTGACACGTGCGCGTTCCCCTTGCAGCCGCACGACGAAGCGCGTGCCCAACGCCTGCATCCGACCGTACGGAGTCCGGACCCAGAACGGGCGACGGCTGCCGAACCGGGTCGTCGCGTCGGCGTCGGCGCCGGTACTGACCAGGATCTCGCCCCGCCGCAGCACGACGAGGCGGTTCGCTTCGGCCAGCTCGATGCCAACGGCGCTGTCCGTATTGAGCACGATGACACTGCCGTCGTCCAGGCGCAGGGTCTTCTGCTCGCCGATGCCGGTACCGGCATCGGCGAGCAGGCGCTGCCAGGGCGCGTGCTCGCGCGCCAGCCAAGCGCCGGCGACCGCGATGCAAGCCGACGACAGCAGCTTGATCGCCTTGCGCCGCCCCCTGGCGCGGCGGCTCTCGCGCAAGCGCTGCGCCGTTCGCAGCGCATCGCGCGCGAGCAGGGGCGACACCACGCCCAGCTCGGACTGGAAACCCCGCAGGCCATCAACTCGCTGCCAGGCCACGGCGTGCAGCGGATGCGCCCCCAGCCATTGCTCGAACGCACACCGGTCCTCGGCACCCGATGGGTTGTAGTTGAGCCGGACCGCCCAACCGATCGCCGCCTCGATCATCGGCTCGGGCAATGCGTCGGGCAACCTCGCCGGCGCATCTTCGTCCACGGCACCGCCCGCAGCGCCGCCGGCCGTGGCGGTCGATGCCCGCGCCATGCCCTGGCTGCCGCTCATGTGACCGTCAGGACTCGAAACGCATCGCGTAGCAGACGCGCAGCGCCTTGGCGATGTCTCGCTCGACCGTGGCCAGCGACACGCGCTGGCGGCGGGCGATCTCGGGGCATGTCAGTCCGTCGAGCTGGGCCAGCAGAAAACTCGTCCGTACCCGCGGCTTGAGCGCATCGAGCATGCGATCGATCTCGATCAGCGTCTCCAGGAACAGCAGGCGCGCCTCGGGTGACGGCGCTTCGGGCCCGGGCAGGGCCGCGAGGGTCTCGAACCACGCCTGCTCCAGCTCGCGGCGACGCCAATGATCGATGACCAGACCGCGAGCGATCGTCGACAGATAGGGGCGCGGCGCGTCCAGCGGCGGAAGCGATCGGCGAGCCAGCAGCCTCAGGAACGTGTCCTGCGCGATGTCGGCGGCATCGAAGGCGTCGCCCAGCTTGCGACGCAGCCATCCCTGCAGCCAACCGTGGTGGCCGGCATACAGATCCTCGATGCTCTGCTGACGCTGCGCGAATTCGGCGCTCGACACGACATGCCCTCCACTGCACATCGGGCATGCGGGAGTCGGCGCCGGTGCAATTGCGAATGATTCCCATTGTAAGGGGATCGGCGGCTTTCGGGAAGGACGATGGCTCGCTCCGGACGCATCGCACCGGCGCCTCCTATCGCAAGAGCCGCGATCCGAAGGCCCCGCGCCGCCGAAAAACGATGCGACTGCCGACCGTGCCGCCCGATTTGCGCGATCCGGATGCCGTCGGATACATTATTCGGTCTTGCATGCAGGCCAGTACCGGCGCACCCGGCATCAGACGCTCGGTACATCGGAGACGGCGATGGACCGGCGGCAACGCGAGCACATCGAGACGGTCGTCCTGACGACGACTGCCAATGAGTCGGCGGCGGTCGCGAGCGCGCGTGCGCGCGCCCATGACCCGATCATCCAGAGTTCCTGGCGGCGTTGCGTGCATCAGTACGGTCTCGATCCGTCCCGCATGCAGGAAGCGCGCATCCTGCCGCAGATGCGCTTGCGCGAACACCAGCAGCGCCTCGACGACTTCACGCGGATCGCCCGCCACGGCCTCGAAGCCTTGTACGGCCAGGTAGGCGCAATGGGCTACGTGGTGCTGTTGACGGATGCCGACGGCGTCACCGTCGACTACCTGGGCAATGCCAGGGCGGACGCGGCCCTGCGGCGCGCCGGCCTGTACCTGGGCGCCGAGTGGAGCGAGAACGGCGCGGGCACCTGCGCCGTCGGTACCGCGCTGGCGACCGGTCAAGCCCTGACCGTGCATCAGGCCGATCATTTCGATGCGACGCATATCCCGCTGACCTGCACCGCGGCGCCGGTATTCGATTCGTATGGCCAACTGAACGCGATTCTCGACATCTCCGCGCTGAGTTCGCCGCAGGCCAAGTACAGCCAGATGCTCGCGCTGCAACTGGTGCGCATGTATGCGAACCAGATCGAGGACGCTTATTTCCTGCGCCGGCATCGGCAGGATTGGGTGCTCAAGCTCAGTCAGGCCTACGAGTTTCTCGACGTCAACCCCGAATACCTGATCGCCCTCGACGCCGACGGCCGAATCACCGGCCATAACCACCGCGCCCAACGGATGCTGATCGCCGAGTCCGACGTCGACGCGACGGGGCTTTCGCTGATCGGCATGCGGTTCGAGTCCTTGTTCGACGCGCGTCCCGAGGACCTCGGCCGCTTCGTCCATTCGCGACCGAGCGAGCAGCGCGTCGTGCGGTTGAGCCGCAGCGGAAAACGGCTGTACCTGAGCGTCATGCCGCCGGCTCCGCGCTTGCACCATCGGATGCAGGACAGCGCACCGTCACCGCTGCCGCCCGAGCTGGACGCCTTGTGCGGCGGGGATGCAGCGTTGCAGCAGCAATTGCAACGCGCCACCCGGCTGATCGATTCACGAATCAACCTGCTCATCAACGGCGAGACCGGCAGCGGCAAGGAATTTCTGGCCAAGGCGCTGCATCGGGCCAGTTCGCGCCGCAATGGTCCATTCATCGCGGTCAATTGCGCGGCGATTCCCGAAACGCTGATCGAGAGCGAGTTGTTCGGACATCTGCCCCACAGCTTCTCGGGCGCCGGTTCCCGACCCAAGCGCGGCCTGATCGAGGCGGCGAACGGCGGCACGCTGTTCCTCGACGAGATCGGCGACATGCCGCGCGAACTGCAGTCGCGTCTGCTGCGGGTGCTGTCCGAGGGCGAGGTGCTGGCGATCGGCGCTTCGCGGCCGGTGCTCGTCGACGTGCGAGTGATTTCGGCGACGCATCATCCGCTCGATCAGTTGATCGGCAGCGGGAAGTTCCGCGAGGACCTGTATTACCGTCTCAACGGCGCGCGCTTCGTGCTGCCGCCGCTGCGCGAGCGCAGCGATCTGGATTGGCTGATCCAGAAGCTGCTCGCCGTACCGGGCAGCGCGTCCGGCGGCTTCACGATCTCGGAAGCCGCGCGCGCGAGGCTGCATCGCCATCGCTGGCCCGGCAACCTGCGCGAACTGCGCAACGCGCTCGATTATGCGCGCGCGGTTTGCAGCAGCGGCCGCATCGAAGTCGATGATCTGCCCGAAGACATCGGCGAGGCAGCCGTCGCGGAGCCTGCGGCTTACGACACGGTAGCGGATGCCGCGGATGCAATCGAACAACGCGTGCGGTCGCCCGAGGGCATGCTGCTGATGCGGTACCTGCGCGCTTCGGGCTGGAACCTGAGCGCCGTCGCGCGCCAGATCGGCATCAGTCGCATGACACTGTACCGCCGCATGGCGCGCCATGGCATCCGCTCGCCCAACCGCAGCGACACCGATGCCGGCGATGTCCGGGGCTGACGGCCCGACCCGCGTTCGACCGATACGACTGTCCAGCGCGATGCAGATGCCGCTGTGACACCTGTCACGGCAGCACGCTCCGGATCGGCACTCGATGCTGGTGCTCTCCGGGTATTCCCGTAGATTTCGGGCCGATCCGGGGGGATGCCGCCCAGGCATGGCCGTTGCGATAGAGGCGCCTGTCAGAACGAGCAGATCAGGAGACAGGCATGCGCGAACCTTCGCCGGTTCGTCCGCAGCGGGTCGGCATCATCGCCAATCCGGTTTCGGCGCGCGATATCCGCCGGGTGATCGCCAACGCCAACAGCCTGCAACTGGCCGACCGGGTGAACATCGTCTTGCGGCTGCTGGCCGCTCTGGCCGCGGGCGGCGTCGGCCGCGTGCTGATGATGCCGGATCGGGAGGGGCTGCGAGTCATGCTGCAGCGACATCTGGCGCGCGCCCGAGGCCCGGACGCCGCGCTGGCGGCCGTCGATTACCTGCACATGCCGGTCACCGGCAGCGTGGACGATACGTTGCGCGCCGCACGAATGCTGCGCGAGACCGACGTCGCCGCCATCGTCGTGCTCGGCGGCGACGGGACGCATCGCGCGGTGGTGCGCGAGTGCGGCGACGTACCGATCGTCGGCATCTCCACCGGCACCAACAATGCGTTTCCCGAGATGCGCGAGCCGACGATCACCGGACTGGCGACCGGCCTGTTCGCCGGCGGACGCGTCCCGGCATCGCGCGCGCTCACCAGCAACAAGCGTCTGGAGATCACGATCCGCGAGCCGGACGGCACGCAGCGCAACGACATCGCGCTGGTGGACGCGGTCATCTCCCGCGAGCAATACATCGGCGCGCGCGCCGTGTGGAAGACCGACACGCTGGCTGCGGTCTACGTGTCATACGCCAGTCCGCAGGCGATCGGCCTGTCCGCCATCGCCGGCCTGCTCGAACCGATCGCCCGGGACGAACGCGGCGGCCTGGCCATCGAGCTGGGCGAACCGGGCCGTTGCGCGTTCGAGTTGATCGCGCCGATCGCCCCCGGATTGATGCGGCCGGTGCCGATCGCCTGCTGGCGCCGGCTCGAGCACGCCGTTCCGCAGCGTGTCCGGCAGCGGGCCGGCATCGTCGCGCTCGACGGCGAGCGCGAGCTGGCCTTCGGTCCGCGCGATGAAGTCTTCGTGACCTTGCGCGAGAACGCTTTTCGAAGCATCGACGTGGCCGCCTGCATGAACCATGCGGCGGCCGCTCATCTGATGCGCATCGGCGCAGGCGCAGGCCTGCCCTTCCCCGGGCGCCGGACCCTCGGCCCGGATACCTGAAAAAAAGGAGACGAACATGGCAACAGGCAACGCAGCAGCGCAGGCTCGGCTGCCGCTCGACAAGGACACGCTGCTCGCCGTCTATCGCAAGATGCGCACGATCCGCGAGTTCGAAGAGCGGCTGCACGTCGATTTCGGCCGCGGCGACATTCCCGGCTTCGTCCATCTGTATGCCGGCGAGGAAGCGACCGGGGTCGGCATCCTGCATCACCTGGGCGACGGCGACCGCATCGCCAGCACGCACCGCGGACACGGCCATTGCATCGCCAAAGGCGTGGACCCGGTGGCGATGATGAAGGAGATCTACGGCCGCAAGGGAGGCTCGTGCAACGGCAAGGGCGGCTCGATGCACATCGCGGACCTGTCCAAGGGGATGATGGGCGCCAACGGCATTCTCGGCGCCGGCGCGCCGCTGATCTGCGGCGCGGCGCTGGCCGCCAAGTTCCGCGGCAAGGGCGAGGTCGGCATCACCTTCTGCGGCGATGGCGCATCGAACCAGGGCACCGTTCTCGAAAGCCTGAACCTGGCGGCCGTCTGGAATCTGCCGGTGATCTTCGTGATCGAGAACAACGGTTATGCCGAATCGACCGCGCGCGAATACGGCACCGCCGTCGACAGCTACGTCGATCGCGCCGCCGGCTTCGGCATCCCCGGCGTGACGGTGGACGGCACCGATTTCTTCGCGGTGCACGAGGCCGCGGGCGAGGTCATCCGGCGCGCGCGCGAAGGCGGCGGACCGTCACTGCTCGAATGCAAGACGGTGCGCTTCTACGGCCATTTCGAAGGCGATGCGCAGACTTATCGTGCCCCTGGCGAACTCGACGACATCCGCGACAACAAGGACTGCATCAAGAAATTCGCGCACGTGGTCACGCGAGCGGAGGTGGTTTCGCGCGAGGAGCTGGAGGCGATCGATCGCGAGGTCGCGGCGCTGATCGAGCATTCGGTCGTCGAAGCCAAGGCGGCGCCGTTGCCCGGACCGGAGGATCTGCTCGCCGACGTCTACGTCAGCTATTGAAGTCGTTTCGCGCGACCCGATCCCCTCATCGAATCAGGAGACTTGAGCATGGCCCGAAAATTGAGCATGAAGCTGGCGATCAACGAAGCGATCGACCAGGAAATGACCCGCGATCCCAGCGTGATCATGTTGGGCGAGGACATCGTCGGCGGCGCCGGCGCGAACGGCGAAAAGGACGCGTGGGGCGGCGTGCTCGGCGTGACCAAGGGCTTGTACGCCAAGCACGGCGACCGCTTGCTCGACACGCCGCTGTCCGAGTCCGCCTACGTGGGGGCGGCGATCGGCGCGGCCGCCTGTGGCATGCGGCCGATCGCCGAGCTGATGTTCATCGACTTCATGGGCGTGTGTTTCGACCAGATCTACAACCAGGCCGCGAAGTTTCGCTACATGTTCGGCGGCAAGGCCGAAACGCCGGTCGTGATCCGCGCGATGGTCGGCGCCGGCTTTCGGGCGGCCGCCCAGCACAGCCAGATGCTGACGCCCGTGTTCACGCACATTCCCGGCCTCAAGGTGGTGTGCCCGTCCACGCCTTATGACACCAAGGGGCTGCTGATCCAGTCCATCCGCGACAACGATCCGGTGATCTTCTGCGAGCACAAGAACCTGTACGGTCTCGAAGGCGAGGTGCCGGAGAACTCGTACACGGTCCCGTTCGGCGAGGCCAGCATCGTGCGCGACGGCAAGCACGTATCGATCGTCACTTACGGCCTGATGGTTCATCGGGCACTGGAGGCCGCGGCGACACTGGCCAAGGAAGGCATCGAAGCCGAGATCGTGGACCTGCGCACGCTGTCGCCGCTGGACATCGACACGGTGCTGGAAACGGTCGAGAACACCGGCCGCCTGGTCGTGGTCGACGAGGCCAGCCCACGCTGCAACATCGCCACCGACATCTCGGCGCAGGTCGCCCAGCACGCTTTCGCCGCGCTGAAGGCCGGCATCGAGATGGTCTGCCCGCCGCATACGCCGGTACCGTTCTCGCCCGCGCTGGAAGACCTGTACCTTCCCAGCGCCGCGAAGATCGCCGAAGCGGCGCGCCGCACGATGAACGGAGGAAAGAACTGATGTCCGCCATTACCCCGATCGTGATGCCCAAGTGGGGGCTGGAGATGCGCGAAGGCACCGTCCAGGACTGGCTGGTCCGGGAAGGCCAGCGAATCGAAGTCGGCACGGCGCTGGTCGATGTGGAGACCGACAAGATCGCCAATTCGGTCGAAGCGCCCGATGCCGGACTGCTGCGCCGAATCGTCGCGCAGACCGGCGAGACGCTGCCGGTCAAGGCGCTGCTGGGCGTGCTGGCGGAGACCGACGTCGGCGATGCCGAGATCGACGCCTATATCGCCGCGTTCGAGGTGCCTGCCGCCGGCAGCGACGACGAGGACGCCGGACCGGCGTTCGACTACGCGCAGGTCGACGGCATTCGGGTGCGCTATGCGCGGCGCGGACCGGAGTCGGGCACGCCGGTGATCTTCATCCATGGCTTCGGCGGCGACCTGAACAACTGGCTGTTCAATCTCGATGCGGTGGCGGACGAGCATCCGGTGATCGCATTGGACCTGCCCGCGCACGGACAGTCGACGATCGAGCTGGCCGGTACCACGCTCGGCGCGCAGGCGGCCTTCGTCGGCAAGTTCATGGAAACCATAGGCGTGGCGTCGGCGCACCTGGTCGGCCATTCGATGGGCGGCGGCGTGGCCGCGCAGATCGCGGTCGACATGCCGTCGAAGGTGGCCTCGCTGGCGCTGATCGACAGTGCCGGCTTCGGCGATGAAGTCAACGCCGATTACACCGACGGCTTCGTGCGTGCCGATTCGCGCCGCGAACTCAAACCCGTAGCCGAACTGCTGTTCGCCGACACCTCGCTGGTGAGCCGCCAGTTGCTGGACGATCTGCTCAAGTACAAGCGCATGGACGGCGTGACCGAGGCGCTCGGCGCGCTCGGCGCCGAACTGTTCGGCGGCGGCAGGCAGCGCGAGCAACCCGGCAAGGCGCTGAGCGGCTTCGGCAAACCGGTGCTGGTGATCTGGGGCAGCCAGGATCGCGTCATTCCGAGCAGTCACGCCCAGGCCGCGCCCGCCGGCGCGAAGGTCGAACTGCTCGACGGCGCCGGCCACATGCCGCAGATGGAGAAGGCCAACGAAGTCAACGCGTTGCTGCGCCGGCATCTGGACCAGTGAAGCGGCCGAGGCACCTCATTAGAGATCAATCAAAGGAATTCGAACCATGAAAGCAGCACGTTTCTATGATCGCGGCGACATCCGCATCGAAGACATCCCCGAGCCCGCCGTCGAGCCGGGCACCGTCGGCATCGACGTCGCTTGGTGCGGCATCTGCGGTACGGATCTGCACGAATTCATGGAGGGGCCGATCTTCATCCCGCCCTGCGGCCATCCGCATCCGATCTCCAAGGAGTCCGCTCCGGTCACGATGGGCCACGAATTCTCGGGCGTCGTGTATGCGGTGGGCGAAGGCGTGAACGACATCGAAGTCGGCCAGCATGTGGTGGTGGAGCCCTATATCGTGGCCGACGACGTGCCGACGGGTCCGGGCGACAAATATCATCTGTCCAAGAACATGAACTTCATCGGCCTGGGCGGCCGCGGCGGCGGCCTGTCCGAAAAGATCGCCGTCAAACGCCGTTGGGTGCATCCGATCTCCAACGCCATTCCGCTGGATCAGGCCGCGCTGATCGAGCCGCTGTCGGTGGGCCACCACGCCTTCATCCGCAGCGGCGCCAAGGCCGGCGACGTGGCCCTGGTCGGCGGAGCCGGCCCGATCGGCCTGCTGCTGTCGGCGATCCTGAAGGCCAAGGGCCTGCGCGTCATCGTCACCGAGCTGAGCGCCGCGCGCAAGGAAAAGGCCCGTGAATCCGCGGTCGCCGATCACATCCTGGATCCGACCGAAGTGGATGTGATCGCCGAAGTGATGAAGATCACCGGCGACAAGGGCGCGGACGTGGCATTCGAATGCTCGAGCGTCAACAAGGTGCTGGACACCCTGGTGGCCGCGACCGCATCGAGCGGCGTGGTGGTGATCGTGTCCATCTGGAGCCATCCGGCGACCATCAACGTCCACAGCGTCGTCATGAAGGAACTGGACGTGCGCGGCACGATCGCGTATTGCAACGACCATCAACAGACCATCAAGCTGGTCGAGGACGGCAAGATCGATCTGGCGCCGTTCATCACCCAGCGCATCCAGTTGGACGAGTTGGTTTCGCAGGGATTCGAGACGCTGATCCACAACAACGAATCCGCCGTGAAGATCATCGTTCAGCCCAGACTCGAGTGAACCGGGGCTCACCCGACAGAACGGCGCCCATGCCATTTGAGGTGGTCGACTTCGATGACGGCGCCGCCGATCCTCTCGCTGCCGAGATGGCGCTGCTGTCGCTGGCCGAAACCGGGCGATGCGTCGCGCGTCTATGGCAGGCGCCGCTATCGCTGGTAGTGCCACGCGCTTACCGGCGCTTCGCCGCGCTGGAGAGCGCCCGTGCCGCGTTCGCACGGCGCGGCTGTCCGGTTTTCCTGCGCATGTCCGGCGGTGGGCTGGTGCCGCAGGGGCCGGGCATCGTCGACCTGAGTCTGGCCTACCGGGTACGGGGCACCGTGGGCACGCTCTCCGACGGGGTTTACAGGCACCTGTGCGACATCATGCGCGACGCTCTGCGTGCGTTGGGGCTGCAAACGCATTGGCAGGCCGTGCAAGGCTCGTTCTGCGACGGACGCTTCAACCTGGCCTGGGGCCCGCCGGGCGATGCACGAAAGCTCGCCGGCACCGCGCAATACTGGCGTCGCGTGCGATCGGACACGGATTCCGGTGCGCCGATGCATGCGGTGCTGGCTCACGCGGTACTGCTGGTCAGCGCCGATCCTGAAGAAATCACCCGGCGTGCCAATGCTTTCGAGGACGCGATCGAAAGCGGAAGGCGCTACGACGCGGAGCGCGTGATCAGCGTACGGCAGGCGCTTTGCCGAACGGGCGTGGCATCGTCCGACGGGCTCATCGACTCGGTGATGTCGACGCTGCGCGCGAACCTGATGGCCGCGACACCGCCTGGCGTCGGCGATGATCGAGCGCCTCCGGCCGGAACGACCCTCTTTCATCGCTTCGGAGCTAGAAGCGGCCGAGGATCGCCAGCGAGAAATTCCGTCCTTCGCCGATGTTCGCCCTCGACCAGTCGGTCAGTGCCCAGTACTTCTTGTTGAAAAGATTGTAGACGTTGCCGATCAGCGTCAGGTTCTGTCCGTTGATATTGAAGTCATAGCTGAGCCCGGCGTTGACGATCGTGCGGCCCGGAACTTCGAGATTGTTCTCCGGCGCCGCCCAGGCAGCGCCGAAATACTGCACGTTGCCGTGCAGCTTCAATGAGTCCAGGCCGGGCACGCGGTACTGCGTGTTGAACGCCGCCAGCCACCTGGGCGCGTTCGCGGGAGTCTTGCCGCGCAGGCTCGCGTTGTCGGCTGAGACCTTGTCGATCCATGCATCCAGATACACCGCGGAGATACCGATCTTCAGCGCCGAGTCGACCCGGTAGGAGGCCGATGCTTCGGCGCCCTGGTAGGTGTTCCGACCATCCTGGGTCAGGTAGCGTTCTTCACCCACCAAGCGATCCATCTGGTTCGCGCGCTCGAGCCGGAACAAGGCGGCCGCATAGCCGAGCCGACCATCCTGATGCTTGGCTCCGATCTCGTACTGCTTGGATACGGCGGCTTCAAGCACCGCGCCCGCATTGACGTACGTAGGTCCGACGCGTATTCCAGGCTCCAATCCCTCCACGTAGCTGCCATAGAAGCTGGTTCTGTCATCGGGCTTGTAGATCACGGCCAAGGTCGGGCTGGCTTTGCTCGTCTTGTAGTCGACGCTATCCGGATCACCGGGATTCTCGGACCTGTAGTCGGTGTAGCGAAGGCCGGCGATGATCTGCCAGTGATCGCCCAGATGAACCGTATCGCTGATGAAGGCGTACATCTGGCGCCTATCCGAATTGACCGGCGCGAGCGAGAAATCCGGCGTGCGGGTCGTGAGAAACGGCTGCGGCTGATAGAGATTGCCGTCGAAATCGTTCTCGTAGTAGAACTCGCTGTATCGATCTCGGCTTCGGTTCAGGCCCAAGCCGGCAACGATCTCATGCTTGAGCGGGCCCGACGACACCGTCCCTTGAACGACCGCTTGAGCGAACGCCGTGTCGAGTCGGGTGGCAAAGTTGTATGCCCATCCTTGGTAGTCCCCCGCCTGATTGAGCAGCGTCGCGAATGCCTTGTTCGCCCGATGAGTCTTGCGCGACACTCCAACCTGGAATTTCAGGCTCCAGCGATCATCGATGCTCCAATGCACTCCCGTCGACCCCAGCACGGTTCGCGTCCTGTAGTACGCATTGTCGATGTTGAGGTCCTTGTAGCGGTAAGTCGGCCGAGGCAGCCTGCCGCCATTGGCGTCGGCATCATAGAGCTCCAGATCCGAGAAGAACAGCGGCTCACCCTTGTTTCGACTATCTTCATAAGCGAGCGTCGTGAACCAGTTGACGGCCCCGCGAAAGCGCTTGTCGACCGCAAGAGAAGCCACCGTGCGTTCGATCCGGCTTTCGTTATAAGTCGTGCCGCGCTCGATCGCGAGATTCGCGCGCAGCGCCAGATCGTCGGCCAGCTTGCGACTGGTATCGACGTGAAAGGACATCAGGCTCGGATTGCGCAAGCCCAGATATACCAGGGTCTCGTTCTTGGCCTTGGGCCGCTTCAACTGATAGCTGATCGCGCCACCTGGCTGGCCAAAGCCGTACATGAAGCCGGACAGGCCTTTCAGTGCCGTGATGTTCTCGGTGATCTCGACCGGAAAATCTCCGCCCCAGGAAAGCAGCATCGGCACGCCATCGACGAAATAGTTGCGCACCAGCAATCCGCGAATCTGCGTCCCCCACCAATCGGTCGTATAGGACGGCGTTCCGGTCGATACCGCGGCGTCGTTGGCGAATACCTGGCTGATCGATCGTGCGCCGCGTTCGAGGATCTCCTCGCTGTCGACAACGGAGACGGAGAACGGCGTATCCAGCACCGATCGATCCCCCAACGCACCGGTCGTCGTGTGCCTGGACAGATACCCGATCGGAGGATCGGCAGGAAGCAGGCGGGCTCTGACCTCCACCGCCGGCAGTGTCCCCGAGGCCTCCGACGTCTCCGATGCCGCACGCGCCCGGATGACGACCGTTCCCCCCTCGACCACCGCCACCAGCCCACTACCCGCCAGCGCCCGATCGAACGCCTGATGCGACGTCATCCTTCCCTGGACGGCCGGCGCGCTGCGGCCCGCCGTCAGGTCCGCGCTGGCGCTCAGTTGCAGCCCCGCCTGGGCGGCGATGCGCGTCAGCACGGTCGACAGCGGACCGGCCGGCAAATCGAACGGCTGCGCGGTCGACGCCGGAGGTTCGGCACTTTGGGCCAACACGGGCGGCGTTGCGGCGGGCCCGGCCAGGGCCAGCGTGACGAGAGCGGACCTGAGGGTCGAGGTGAGCGGGCGCGCGGCGTCGCGGCGAAACGAAATCATGTCGAGAGAACTCCGGAAGGTTGATCGATGCCGATATCAGCCTTGCCGGACGAAACGAAAACAGGGGAACTGCCGCCGCGCGCCCTGCCCTGCAGCCCTTATCGCCTCTCGATCCGCACGCCACCTTCGCCGACAGGCCGTACCCGCACCGGCAGCGCCTGTTCCAGTGCCGCGAAGATCCGCGGCAGATCCTCGGCCGGATCCGTTAACCGGTAGACGCCGACCAGCCGCAGGCCGGCCGCATCCGGCGCCACGTCCAGTCGACGTGTCGTGTACCGGCCGAGCTCGGCGATGAATCGATCGAGACGGATGTCGTCGGCGATCAGACGCCCGCCGGCCCAGCCCTCCCG
>JASGFT010000065.1:0-25278 GCA_047605425.1 Burkholderiaceae bacterium
CCGGGCCTCGTCGGCGCCGGCGCCGCGGTCGTTGATCGCCTGGTTAACCGGCGCTCAGACCCAGTCGCGCGGCACGAGGAAATGACGGGTCAGCTCCGCCTCGGGCGTGCCGGGTTCGGGCCGCCAGTCGTAGCGCCAGCGCACGATCGGCGGCATCGACATCAGGATCGACTCGGTACGGCCGCCCGATTGCAGCCCGAAGTGCGTGCCGCGGTCCCAGACCAGGTTGAACTCGACGTAGCGGCCGCGCCGGTAGGCCTGGAAGTCGCGCTCGCGATCTCCATAGGGCTGCGCCCGCCGGCGCTCGACGATCGGCGAATACGCGGGCAGGAACGCGTCGCCGACGCTGCGCGTCATCGCGAACGCCGTCGCGAAATCCGGTTCGCCGACGTCGTCGAAGAACACGCCGCCGATGCCGCGCGCCTCGTTGCGGTGACGCAGGAAGAAATACTCGTCGCACCAGCGCTTGTAGCGCGGGTACAGGTCGGCGCCGAACGGCGCCAGCGCGTCGCGGCAGACCGTATGGAAATGCCGGGCGTCGTCGTCGAAGCCGTAGTACGGCGTCAGGTCCATGCCGCCGCCGAACCACCAGACCGGCGTCGCCGCCTCGGCGATGAAGAAGCGCACGTTCATGTGCACGGTCGGCACGTACGGGTTGCGCGGGTGCAGCACCATCGACACGCCCATCGCCTGCCACGGCAGGTTGGCCAGCTCGGGCCGCTTGGCGGTCGCCGACGCCGGCAACCGCCGTCCGCGCACGTGCGAGAAGCCGATGCCGGCGCGCTCGAAGACGTTGCCCTGCTCGAGCAGGCGGCTGACGCCGCCGCCGCCTTCGGGCCGCTCCCAGCGATCGCGCAGGAAGCTCAGTCCGTCGAGTTGCTCGAGGCCGTCGACGATCCGGTCCTGCAGGCCGGTCAGGTAGGTCCGGACGGCGCCCAGGTCCGCCGACGAGACCGGTGCCGACGCGGGCGGCGGCGTGCCGGACGACGAAGGCGGCGGTGTTCCGGACGAGGGAGCGGCGGGCGTGTTCATCAGCGCTTGCGATGGATCGCGCGGTGACCGATGTCGTGGCGCAACTGCATGCCGGCGAAGCGGATCCCCTCGATCTCCTTGTACGCGCGGGCCTGCGCCATCTTGACCGAATCGCCGAGCGCGGTGACGCACAGCACGCGGCCGCCGTTGGTCAGCAGCTTGCCGTCGCGCTGCGTGGTGCCGGCATGGAAGACCAGGCAGTCGGTGGCGCCGGCGTTGCCCTGCTCGGCGATGCCCTCGATCAGGTCGCCCTTGCGCGGGTCGTCCGGATAGTTGTCGGCCGCCAGCACCACGCCGAGCGCGGTGCGGCGATCCCATTCGATGTCGACCGTGTCGAGCTTGCCGTCGACCGCCGCCTCGAGCACGGTCGCGAAATCGCTCTTGACGCGCGCCATGATCGGCTGGGTTTCGGGGTCGCCCATCCGGCAGTTGAACTCGAGGACCTTCGGCGTGCCGTTGGCGTCGATCATCAGCCCCGCGTACAGGAAGCCGGTGAACACCGCGCCTTCGCGGGCCATTCCCTGGACCGTCGGCTGGATCACCTCGCGCAGCACGCGCGCGTGGATCGCCGGCGTGATCACCGGAGCCGGCGAATACGCGCCCATGCCGCCGGTGTTCGGGCCCTGGTCGCCGTCGCGCAGGCGCTTGTGGTCCTGGCTCGACGCCAGCGTCAGCACGTTGTGCCCGTCGACCATGACGATGAAGCTGGCCTCCTCGCCCTCGAGGAACTCCTCGATGACGACCCGCGCGCCCGCCTTGCCCATCCGGTTGTCGACGAGCATCGCGTCGACCGCGGCGTGCGCCTCGTCGAGCGTCTGCGCGACGACCACGCCCTTGCCGGCCGCCAGCCCGTCGGCCTTGATGACGATCGGCGCGCCCCGCTCATCGAGGTACGCGTGCGCGGCGGCCGCGTCTGTGAACGTCTGGTATTCGGCGGTCGGGATGTCGTGGCGCTTCATGAACGCCTTGGCGAAGTCCTTCGACGCCTCGAGCTGGGCCGCGGCCTTGGTCGGCCCGAAGATCTTCAATCCCTTCTTGCGGAACAGGTCGACGATGCCGGCCGCCAGCGGGCCCTCGGGGCCGACGACCGTGTAGGCGACGTCTTCCTTGCGCGCGAATTCGGCCAGCGTCTCGAGCGCGCTGATCGGCATGTTCTTCAGGCCCGGGTCGCGCGCCGTGCCGCCGTTGCCGGGCGCGACGAACACCGTCTGCACGCGCGGGGACTGACTCAGCCGCCAGGCCAGCGCGTGCTCGCGCCCGCCAGAACCCACTACCAGGATTTTCATCGGATACGTACCGGTTAGGCGGAGAAGGAGGCGTTCGTGTAGACCTGCTGCACGTCGTCGAGGTTCTCGAGCGCGTCGAGCAGCTTCTGCATCCGGATCGCGTCGTCGCCGCCGAGCTCGGTCTCGGTGGTCGGCTTCATCGTGATCTCGGCGACGTCGGCCTTCAGGCCCGCCGCCTCCAGCGCGGCCTTGACCGCCGCGAAGTCGGCCGGCGCGCAGGTAACCTCGATGCCGCCCTCGTCGTCGGCGGCGACGTCGTCGGCGCCGGCATCGATCGCCACCTCCATCACCTGGTCCTCGGACGTGCCGGGCGCGAACAGGAACTGGCCGCAGTGCACGAACAGGAAGGCCACCGAGCCGTCGGTGCCCAGGTTGCCGCCGCTCTTCGAGAACGCGTGCCGGACCTCGGCGACGGTCCGCGTGCGGTTGTCGGTCATGCAGTCGACGATGACCGCGGCGCCACCGATGCCGTAGCCCTCGTAGCGGATCTCGTCGTAGTGGACCCCTTCCATCCCGCCCGCGCCCCGCGAGATCGCGCGCTGCACGGTGTCCTTCGGCATGTTGGCCTCGGAAGCCTTGTCGACCGCCAGGCGAAGCCGGGGATTGGTATCGATGTCGCCGCCGCCGAGCTTGGCGGCCACGGTGATCTCCTTGATCAGCCGCGTGAACAGTTTGCCGCGCTTCTCATCCTGTCGATTCTTGCGGTGCTGGATGTTGGCCCATTTCGAATGGCCGGCCATGTCGGACGATGCTCCTGGATGCGGAAAGTGCGGACGACGGAGGAAGGACGCGCGCCGGCTACGACGGCACCGGCTGTGGCAACATAGCCGCAGCCCGCGGGTCGAACCGTTCGATCGACGCTCCTCGACCTTGCTCGACGTCGAGAAACCGCGGATTTTATCATCCGCGCCCCTGTCGCCGACGATCGACTCCTCGAATCGCCACGGGCGCTCCGATCCGGTGCACGCCATGACAGAACCCATGCAGATCGCCAAGACCGGCCAGACCTGGCTGTCGCTGCTGCCGGCACTGACCAACCGGCACGGACTGATCACCGGCGCGACCGGCACCGGCAAGACCGTCACGCTGCAGGTCATCGCCGAGCGCCTGTCGGCGATCGGCGTGCCGGTGTTCATGGCCGACGTCAAGGGCGACCTGACCGGGCTCGCTGCGGCCGGGGCGATGTCGCCGAAGTTCCAGGCGCGGTTGGACAAGCTGGGCATCCCGGCGCCGACGCCGACGCCGTTCCCGGTCACGCTGTGGGACGTGTTCGGCGAGCAGGGCCACCCGCTGCGCGCGACGGTCTCGGACATGGGCCCGCTGCTGCTGTCGCGGATGCTCGGGCTGAACGAGACGCAGGAGGGCGTGCTGAACCTGGTGTTCAAGATCGCCGACGAGCGCGGCCTGCTGCTGCTCGACGCGAAGGACCTGCGGGCGATGCTGCAGTTCGTCGGCGACAACGCGCGCGATTTCACGACCGAGTACGGCAACGTGTCGGCCGCCTCGATCGGCGCGATCCAGCGGGCGATGCTCAAGCTGTCCGAGCAGGGGGGCGACCGCTTCCTCGGCGAACCGATGCTGAACCTGGACGACCTGCTGCAGACCGACGCGTCCGGGCGCGGCGTCATCAACATCCTGGCGGCCGACAAGCTGATGAACGCGCCGCAGTTGTACGCGACCTTCCTGCTTTGGCTGCTGTCCGAGCTGTTCGAGCGCCTGCCCGAGATCGGCGATCCGGACAAGCCCAGGCTCGTGTTCTTCTTCGACGAGGCGCACCTGCTGTTCACCGACGCGCCGAAGTCGCTGCTGCAAAAGATCGAGCAGGTCGTGCGGCTGATCCGTTCGAAAGGCGTCGGCGTGTTCTTCGTCACGCAGAACCCGCTGGACGTGCCCGATACAGTCGTCGGCCAGCTCGGCAACCGCGTCCAGCACGCGCTGCGCGCGTTCACCGCGCGCGACCAGAAGGCCGTGCAGGCGGCCGCCGACACGCTGCGGGCCAACCCGGCGTTCAGCGCCGCGCAGGCGATCACCGAGCTGGAGGTCGGCGAGGCGCTGGTGTCGATGCTCGACGAGAAGGGCCGGCCCAACGTCGTCGAGCGCGCGTACGTGCTGCCGCCGGCGTCGCGGATCGGCCCGATCACCGACGCCGAGCGCCAGGCGCTGCGCCAGTCGTCGATCGTCGCCGGCGTGTACGAGGCGGCCGTCGATCGCGAGTCGGCGTACGAGAAGCTCAAGGGCCAGCCGGCGGGCGGGAAGGGCGGCGCCGGGGGCGCGGGCGGCGCCACGGGCCAGGCCGACCCCCGCGGCGGCGGTGACGCGGGCACCGGGACGGGCGACGGCGCCAAGCCGGCGCAGGGCGAATCGGGCGGCTTCTTCGACGACCTGCTGGAGGGGCTCGGCGGCGTGCTCGGCGGCGGTGCGGGCCGGTCGCGATCGCGCCGCAGCGATTCGGTCGTCGACGCGTTGGCCAAGAGCACGGCGCGCTCGATCGGCTCGTCGGTGGGCCGCGAGATCGTCCGCGGCGTTCTCGGTTCGATTCTCGGCGGCCGCAAGCGATGACGGCCGGCCGGTCCTGGGCGACGGGCGGCGGTCGCGGCCGCGGCCGCGGTCGTGCCCCGGGCCGATCGCGCGGGACCGTCGCGAGGGGCCTGCTGGCCGCGGCGATCGCGCAGGTGGCCACGATCGCGTGGGCGCAGGACGGCTCGCTGGCCGAGGACCTGGCGACGACCGATGCGTTCGTCCAGGTCTGCGCCGGGCAATCGCCCGAGCGGCAGGCGCGGTTCGCGCGCGCCGCCGAGACGCGGCAGCGATGCGCGGGCGTCGGCCAGGCCGAGCTCGAACGGGCGCGCGCGTCGTCCGCGTACCGGGACCGGCGCGAATCGATCGTCGTCGAGATGCTCAGGATGCCGGACGAGCAGATCCGCGCGTTCTGCGACACGCTTTCCGACGAACGTTGCTGAAGCCGGCGGCGGTGATGTGGGATGATCGCCGCCGGTACCGCCGCGAACGCGGGAGAGGAGGGTGACGACGATGGATCTCGGGATCGGCGGAAAATGGGCGCTGGTGTGCGGCGCCAGCAAGGGGCTCGGCTATGGCTGCGCGTTGTCGCTCGCGCGCGAGGGCGTCCATCTCGTCATCAACGCACGCAGCGAAGGGCCACTGAACGAAGCGGCCGCGCGCATCGCCGGGCAGACCGGCGTCACCGTCGTGCCGGTGGCCTGCGACATCACGACCGAGGCCGGCCGCGCCGCGTCGCTGGCAGCCGCGCCGCGGATCGACATCCTGGTCAACAACGCCGGCGGGCCGCCGCCCGGCGATTTCCGCGAGTTTACGCGCGACGCGTGGATCCGGGCGATCGACGCCAACATGCTGACGCCGATCGAGCTGATCAAGGCTACCGTCGACGGCATGATCGCCCGCCGCTTCGGGCGCATCGTCAACATCACGTCGAGCGCGGTCAAGGCGCCGATCGACATCCTCGGGCTGTCCAACGGCGCTCGCTCGGGGCTGACCGGCTTCGTCGCCGGCATCGCGCGTAAGACCGTGGCCCACAACGTGACCATCAACAACCTGTTGCCGGGCATGTTCCAGACCGATCGGCTGCGCGGCAACATCGCCGCGGTCGCGCGCGCCGGCGGCGTCTCCGTCGAGCAGGTCGAGGCGCAGCGCCGCGCGTCGATTCCCGCGGGCCGGTTCGGCAACGAAACCGAGTTCGGACAGGCGTGCGCGTATCTGTGCAGCGCGCAGGCCGGTTTCATCACCGGGCAGAACCTGCTGATCGACGGCGGCGCTTATCCGGGGACGTTCTGAACGGGGGCGTTCCGAGCGGAAACCTCGGGGACGCGGGGATCGCGGCCGCGGGCCCACGCCGATCGAACGGACGCAGGCCCCTGGGGCGATGGTTCGCACGAGAGCCGATCGTTCGCGCGATGCCGGGCCGATCCGCGTCCGGTCGAACCGCGCGGTGCGCCGATCGGCATCGTTCGTGACATATCTGGCTGCGTGGCCCGAAGGGCAAGGGTAGCTTGTGGGCATTGAGCCGTGATGGATCCGACCTTGTTCATTCGTCGTCCCGCTTTCGACCTTCACCGTTCGCTGCGCTGGTGCCTCGGCATCCTGCTGGCGTGGGCATTGGCCGGTTGCGCGGTCGCCCCGCTGACCACCACGCAGCAGGTCGCCGAGTTGTCCCGGCTGGTCAAGGACAATGATCTCGACGGCGCGGTCGCGCTGATCGAGCAGTATCCGGGCGAACTCGACGACCGGCGCGGGCTGAGCGTCGCCGTCCGCGTCGGCAATCCCGAGGCCGTGCGCTTCTTCGCCAAGCGCGTCGGCGTCGACGCGCCGCTGGACCTGGACGACACGACCGCGCTGATCGACTCGATCACGCGCGCGCCGCCGGCGTCGCGGACCCATGTCGCCCGGGCGCTGCTCGAGATGGGCGCCGATCCGTACATCGAGGACAAGTTCGGCCGCTCGGCCGAGTCGCTGGCGGAGCGGCGCAACGAGCGCGAGCTGCTCGAGATCATGAATCGCCGCGGCGGATCCGCGCAGAGCCAGCCGCCGTCGCGGATGCTGTCGTGGCTGGCCGACGGCAAGCGCGCGACGACGCTGCTGGCGTCCAACAGCCTGGGCGACGTCGCCGCGCGGCGCGGCCGCCTCGCGCAGCCGAAGGCCGGGCTGGCCGACGTGCCGTCGAAGCCGGCATTCCTGATGCAGGCGATCTGGTTGCCGGCCAACCCGAGCGGCAACGCGTCGCTGGCCGCGTTCCGCTTCCACGCCGATGGGCGCGGCGAGCTGCTGCGCTACGCGGTCCGCGACAAGCGCAGCGAGACGGTGCCGGGCGCCCAGGTCGCGTGGGAATTCGAGGGCGGGCGGCTGCGCTTCTTCGTGCTGAGCGAGCAGTTCTCGGCGCTGTGCGAAAGCTCGACGGTCAGCAGCAAGCGCTTGGCGATCACCTGCACCGACTACTCGCGCGCGGTGCCGGCGCAGAAGGTGGCCGGCGGCGAAGCCGGCTTCGACAACGCGCGTGTCCTGCTCGATCAGCCGCGCGTGGAGCCGCCGCGCGCCGGTCTTCGCCAGACGGTTCGCTCGTCGACCGAGCTCGTCGCCGGCGCGCAGCCCGGATGCCGGCCCAAGGCGGGCGCGCAGCGCGTCGTCGCCGGCTCGGTGCGCGGCACCTCTTTGGCCGGCGACTGGTACGCGATCAACCAGGCGACGCGGGAGATCTTCGCGCCGCTCAGCGGCATGGCCTGCCGTCCGGCCGAGGCCGAGCGCGCGGCGCTGCAGGCGTGCCTCCGTTCGGGCAAGGGCGCGTGCCGCAGCGTGGCCGGATGTCCGGCCGGACAGGTGTCGGCCGTCGCCACGCTACCGGGACACGCGGGCCTGTGGGTCGGATGCGATATCGGACTGCAGCAGGCCCGCAGGAAAGCGCTGGAGGCCTGCCAGGCGTCGGCCGGGTGCGACTGCAGCCTGATCGCCGTCAGCGGACAGAACGTCAACATCGCCCGCCAGCCGGCCTGCGGGCGCTGATCGCCGCCGGCGGGCCGGCTGGCGCGAGTGGGCTGGCGCGAGTGGGCTGGCGCGGGCCGGCGCCACGAGGGTCGGCGTCGCCGGCCTCAAGCGCCGACCTCAAGCACCGGGCCGCTGGAAACCGTCCGCCCGGTAGGTCAGCACCAGCGTGTCCCGATGGCCGGCGCCGGCCGCGGCGTCCGCCGTCGGCGCGCCGCTCGGCGAAGCCGGCTGGATCGGCGTCGCTTCGTGGATCATCCGCCGGTCGTTCAGCAGCACGGCGCTCCATGGCCGCGTCATCACGAAGCGCATGCCGCGCGGCCCGTCGGCCTCGAAGATTCGCGTCTCGCCGCCCTTGATCGCCTCGCGTCGGACCAGGATGACCGCGACGTAGTCGACGCCGTCGCGATGGGCGCCTTCGGGTGTCGGCCGGCCCATCCCGCCGCGCGTGTCGATCCGGAACTGGTGCGCTTCGATCGACCATCGGCGCGCCCCCGAATCGGCCGCGAAGAGCCGGCCCATCGATGCCAGCAAGCGGACCCACGCCGGGTCGTCGACGAGATCGGCCGCCATCGGCTCGAACAGCCGGTCGATGCCGCCGTGCAACGCGTTGTAGTCGGTCGATTGCCAGTGCGGCCGATGCGGTACCCGGGCCAGACCGGCGTCCGGTCCCGCGAGGTCCTGCACGAAGCAGCTATGGCGCCGGCTGCGATAACGTCCGCCGTCCTTCAGGTAGCGATCGGGCGGCAGGTCGTTCCAGGTCCGCGCCCAGCGCCCGGTCGTCGCTTCGTCGAGGTCGGCCAGCGCGCGCAGCGCCTCGGTGGTCAGAAAGACGAAACCTTGGTCGGCCAGGGTCGCGCCGGGTGTGGTCGATTCGAGCGACCACGGACTGGCGCCGGCCGTCGTACCAGCGGGGAGCATCGAAATCCTCGTGCGGGCGGTCCGCGAAGGGCGTGTGTCGTCATACTATCGCCTTTGTCCTGTCTGGCGGACGCTGCGGCCCGTGCCGGCGCGTCCCGCCCGCCCACCCGGTTCCGCATCGTTCATCGCCATGTGCTCATCCGCTTGCCCGTCCGCCGACGGCCGTCCGACGGCCGTGCCGACCGTCCAGGTCGACAACGAACACCTGATCATCACCGAGTGGCGCTTCGCCCCCGGCGCGCAGACCGGCCATCACCGCCACGCGTACGCGTACGCGGTCGTGCCGATGACCTCGGGCACGCTCCGGCTGGAAACGCCGCAGGGCGTGGTCGACAGCGAGCTCGTGGCCGGACGCTCGTACGCGCGGCCCGCCGGCGTCGAGCACAACGTCATCAACGCCAGCGACGGCGAGTTCGTGTTCATCGAGATCGAGTTGAAGTCGACGGCGCTCGCCGATGCCTGATGCCGATACGCCAACGCGCGAATGGATGCGGTTCGCGCACGAACTGGCCGACCTGGCCCGGCCGATCGCCCGACAGTATTTCCGCCGGCCGCTGGCCGTCGAGAGCAAGTCCGACGCCAGCCCGGTGACGATCGCCGATCGCCGGATCGAGCAGGCGATGCGCGCGGCGATCGGCGAGCGCTTCCCCGCGCACGCGGTGCTCGGCGAGGAGTTCGGCGAGCAGGGCGACGGCGCGCTGCGCTGGGTGCTCGATCCGATCGACGGGACGCGCAGCTTCATCTGCGGCGTGCCGTTGTTCGGCACGCTGATCGCGCTGCTCGATCGGGGCCGGCCGCTGCTGGGCATCATCGACATGCCGATGCTGGACGAGCGCTGGGCGGCCGGGCCGGACCACCCGACGACCTGGAACGGCGCGCCCGCGCGTACGAGCGCGTGCGCCGAGCTGTCGGCGGCCAAGCTGTTCAGCACGGCGCCGGATCTGTTCGCCGGCGACGATGCGCGGCGCATCGCCCCGGTCGAGTCGGCGGTCGCCGTGCGGCGTTTCGGCGGAGACTGCTACCAGTACGGACTGCTGGCCTCGGGCCAGATCGATCTGGTCATCGAAGCAGGTCTGCAGCGCTACGACGTGATGGCGCTCGTGCCGATCATCGAATCGGCCGGCGGGCGGATCTGCGGATGGGACGGGGCGCCGCTGTCGGAGCGCTTCGACGGCCGCGTGGTGGCCGCCGCGAACGAAGCCCTGCTCGCGCAGACGCTGGCCCGCCTCGCGTAGCCGCGGCGAGGACGGCGACGTCCGGTAGCGGCCGGCGACGTCCAGTAGCGGCCGGCGCGCGGACGCGACCGGCCGGCAACGAGGCCGGCCCGAGACGCGAGGCCGGCTCGCGACGAGGCCGGCCCGCGCGTTACCAGCGCGGGGTCGAGAAGTGCTCGGCGAGAAAATCGATGAGCACGCGGACCTTGACCGACAGGTGCTTGCGCGCCGGGTAGGCCGCGTACGCGCCGAGGTCGTAGCCGTCCAGCCCGGGCAGCACCCGGACGAGCCGCCCGGCCTCGAGGTGCGCGCCGACGATGAAATCGGGTTGGTAGGCGATGCCCAGGTGGTTGAGCGCCGCGGCCACGCAGGTATCGCCGTCGTTGGCCTGGATCCGCGGCTTGATCGGCACGTCGATCTCGTTGGCGCCGTCGAGCAGGCACCACGACTGGCCACGCGAGGCTCGCGTGAGCGCGATCGTGTCGTGCAATTCGAGCTCGGCGACGTTCGTCGGCGTGCCCTTGCGAGCCAGATAGTCGGGCGACGCGACCAGATGCATCCTCATGCTGCACAACTGGCGCGAAATCAGCGACGAATCGGGCATTCGCGCGATCCGGATGCTGGCGTCATAACCTTCGTCGATCATGTCGACCTCGCGGTCGGTCAGGAAGATCTCGAGCTTGACGTCCGGATACCGGTCGAGAAAGACGCCCCAGGCGTCGGCCAGCACTCGCATGCCGAAGGTTTGCGGCGCGCTGATCTTGAGCAGGCCGACCGGTCGCATCGAATCGGAGCCGACCAGGTTGTCGGCTTCGGCCAGATCGGCGAGCAACTGTTTGCCGCGATCGAAATAAGCGCGGCCCGCGTCGGTCAATGAAAGGCGTCGCGTGGTTCGCTGCAGCAACTTGACGCCGAGGCGCTGCTCCAGATCAAGCAGAGAACGTGAAACGGCCGCCTTCGAGATTCGCAAGGATTCGCCTGCCCGGACAAAACTCCCTGCCTCGACCACTGCGACGAACGCCTCGATCTCCCGGAACCGGTCCATCTGCAGACTCCTTGCCTGATACCTAATTACGCTGCACGGACCAGCGAACGAAGGAAAGCTGACTGACCGTGCATTGACTGCGAGAGCTAGCGAAATTAGCACAAGTCATATTGACTGGAGCGCTATGAACTAGGCCATTAGTATTGGTCGATTGGTCGATGATTGGCTTGCAGAATTAACCCAATGCGGAAAGTGTTTCAAATGCCGACGCGATATTCGTCGTTAATCTTGTGTATCAATCGTTTTAATTAGTGACGAATGCAAAAACAGTTACAACAGATGCAACGATCGGTGCGCCGCCGCGCGGTCGCTCGGGTGGCAACGGACGCGCCCGGCCGAGCCGGATCGTCGCGCGAAGACGCATGATCGACCACCGGCGCGGCGGACGGCCGATGAGCCGATGATTCGGTGGTGGGGTTTGGTCATTTGGACTTTTGGTAAAAGGCATGGCATAATCGAAAGCTTGGCCTACGTCATAGCCTTTGCTCTTGCCGATCGAACCGCCGTCGGGCGGAACCGGGCAAGGGCAGGGTCGGCGCAAGCCGATTTTCCATCGCACTCTGGCCTCCTCGCGATCGCCGCCCATTCGTCACCGGGCGGCCGAGGTCATCGGCGCCGCGTTGGCGTGATGACCGTCCGAAGCGCGCTCCGTTCCCGGCAGGGAACCGGGCCGCGCCGCCGATCCGCTTCCGGTTAGCGTCGATGCCCGCGTTTTCGACGCTTTTCGACGCCGCTCTTGCGACGGCTCGTCCCGCTTGCATGCTTCCCATCGATCCGCGATGCCGGACGGGAGCGCGGCCGCCTGTCGGCCATCGGACGGCGTTCGACCTGGAGTGCTCATGAGTACCGCTTTTTCCGATCTGGGCGTTGTCGCGCCTTTCCTGCAAACGCTGACCCGCCTCGGGTACGAGAACGCCACGCCGGTACAGGTGCGGGCGCTGCCCGTGCTGCTGGCCGGCCGCGATCTGATCGCTTGCGCGCCGACCGGCACCGGCAAGACCGCCGCGTTCCTGTTGCCGGCGCTGCAGCGCGTGGCCGCGCAACCCGGCGCGCGCGGTCGCGGCCCCCGGGTGCTGATCCTGACGCCGACCCGCGAGCTGGCCGCGCAGGTCACCAAGGCCGCGCAGGATCTGTCGCAGGGCTTGCGCCAGGTCAGCACGGTCTGCGTGACCGGCGGCGAGTCCTATCACCGGCAGAACCGCCAGCTCGCGGCGCCGCACGAGTTGCTGGTCGCCACGCCGGGACGCCTGATGGATCAATTGCGCAGCGGCCGGGTCGGCCTGGAACGCGTCGAGGTCCTGGTGCTGGACGAAGCCGACCGGATGCTGGACATGGGCTTCGCCGACGACGTGCAGGAGATCGCGCGCCACCTGTCGGCTCAGCGCCAGACCGTCTGCTTCACCGCCACGCTGTCGCAGAGCGTTCGCGAGTTGGCCGACCGCCTGCTGCGCGATCCGCAGTGGCTCGAGATCGAGCGCGCCGCCCGCGACGCCCAGCCGATCGACCAGCACGTGATCTACAGCGACGGCCTCGATCACAAGCTGCGATTGCTCGATGCCTGCCTGGCCGACGAAGGGCTCGGCCAGGCGATCGTCTTCACGTCGACCAAGCGCGATGCCGAGCAGCTCGCCGAGCGCTTGCACAACGACGGTCACGCGGTCGGCGCGCTGCATGGCGACCTGACGCAGCGCGAGCGCGCGCGGGCCGTCATGCGGCTGCGCGCCAGGGATTGGCGGGTGCTGGTGGCCACCGACGTCGCCGCCCGCGGACTCGACATCAGCTCGATCACGCACGTGATCAATTTCGATCTGCCTCGCCACGCCGAGGACTACGTGCATCGCGTCGGCCGCACCGGCCGCGCCGGCGCCTCGGGCCAGGCGCTGTCCTTCGTCGGCCGCCAGGACGTTTTCGCGATGCGGCGGATCGAGCAGTTCATCGGCCAGCCGGTCCAGGTCAGCAAGATCGACGGACTGGAGGCCCGCTTCCAGCCGAGCGCGCGTCCGGCCGGCCGCCCCGGCGGACCGCGCCGCGGCGGCCGCCACGATGTCCGGGGCCACGATGGCCGGGCGCATCACGACGCCCGCCGGCACGACGGGCGTGGGCACGACGGTCGTGGGTACGGAGCGCCGCGACAGGATGGCCACGCGTCGTACGGGCAAGACCGGCCCGGCCACGACGGCCGCGGAGCGCACGAGGGTCGCGGGCACGACGCTCGGCGGCCTTTCGACGGGCGCCGGGCGGACGGCGCTTCGCGCGGTCCGCGTTCGCGTCCTCACGCGGCGCCCCATGCCGCCCGTGCTGCCGCGCCCGGCGGGCGCGCGCCCTGGCGCGATCGCCGCGGCTGAATCGTCCCGGCCGAATCGTCCCGGCCGAATCCTTGCGGCTGGATTCGCGGGGCCGGAGCCCCGCGACGGAATCCGCGCGGCTGACTCTGCGGGTCGCCGCGACAGTCGCTCCCCAACGGATGCCGCGCGGACTCCTAGCCGCGGCCGGTCAGCTCCCAGATGCCGGCGGGCGGCAGGTTGCGCAGCACGCGTTCGCGCCGACGCCACCTGAAGTCGTGTGGCACGTCGAACGGCGCGCGCGGGTGGTACGTGTACTGGACCAGTCGCCGCTGGCTGCCGTGGTCGAGCACGCCGAGCAGCAGGTCGATCGTCGGCGCGATCACGTGCCTGGGCAGTGACCGGAACGGCAGCGACGAGACCAGCAGCGCGTCGTCGGGCAGCGAAGCGAAGAAGTCCGGCGCTTCGTGCACGCAGCAGGCCAGCACCACGCTGTGCGGGAACAAGTGGCGCAGCCGGCGGGCGGCGGTGGGGTCGGGCTCGACGATGGCCAGTCGGTCCGGACGGCAGCGCTGCACGAGCTCGCGGGTGATGGCGCCGGTGCCGGCACCCAGCTCGACCACGAAGCCGGCTTCGTCGGCGCCGCGCGCCATGGCGCGGGCCAGGCCCTTCGAGGAAGGTGCCACGGCGCCGACCATTGCCGGGTTACGCGCGAAATGCCGAAGGAAATCGAGGCAGGCCACAGTCGAAGGAGAGCTCGGCGAAACGGGAGAGCAGCGATTGTATCGAGGAATCCCTGCTCGGTCCGGCGTCCGGCGGGCACCCATCGGACGTTCAGCTTCCGCCCGCCGCGGTCCGATCGTCAAGGGGCGTTGCGCAGGCGGTCGATGTTCGCCTGGCCGAATCGCTTCGCGTATTCGGCATACGCCGGCTGCAGGATCTGCTGGAACGACTGGCGGTCGATGTCGGTGACCACTTGCATGCCGGCGCCGCGCACGGCCTCGACACCACGGGTCTCGTCGGCTTGGACCTTCTGCCGATTGGCGGCCGCGCCGAGCCGGGCCGCCTCGCGGATGATCGTCCGATCGTCGTCGCTCAGCTTGTCGTAGGCGGATCGGGACATGATCAGCAGCGCCGGCGAATAGACGTGCCCGGTCAGCGACAGGTACTTCTGCACCTGGGCGAAACGCGACGACAGGATGACCGGCATCGGATTCTCCTGCCCGTCGACCGTGCCCTGCTGCAGCGCGCCGTACAGCTCCGGAAACGCCATCGGCGTGGGCAGCGCCCCCATCGTGCGGAACGCGGTCATGTGCACGGGGTTTTCCATCGTCCTCAGCTTGAGCCCCTTGAGGTCGTCGGGCGAGCGTACCGCGTGCTTGTTGTTGGTGACGTGGCGAAAGCCGTTCTCCCACCAGTTCAGGCAGACCAGCTTGCGCGCCTCGCACTTGGCCAGGATCTCCTGGCCGATCGGCCCGTCCAGCGTGCGCCGCGCGTGCTCGTAGTCCTTGAACAGGAACGGGATGTCGGTGATCAGCGTTTCCGGCACGAAGTTGCCGACCGGGCCCGTCGACGTCACCACCAGATCGAGCGTGCCGAGCTGCACGGCCTCGATCATCTCGCGCTCGCCGCCGAGCGCCGATGCCGGGAACTCCTGGATCTTCAGGCGGCCGCCGCTGCGCTTGTCGAGCTCGGACGCGAAGACCGCAGTGCCGACGCCATAGTGCGAGGTGGCGACCAGCGCATGGCCGAGCTTCAGGGTTTCGGCCTGCGCCGCCGTCGCGCAGAGCGACAGCGCGGCGGCGGTGATCGTGGCGGCGGCGATCCGGATTCGGGCGCGTCGCGTCGGGTGGCGCACGTTCATCGGAGACTCCTTCTCAGAGCAGGACTTTCAGGTCGCGCAGCCGCTGGATCTCGGCGTCGCCATAGCCGACTTCGCGCAGGATCTCGGCGCCGTGTTCGCCGACGGCCGGCGCGGGACCGGGGGCGACCTTCCGGACGCCTTCGATGTTGATCGGGCTGTTGATCGTCATCGACACGCCGTCGTGGCCGGGCACCAGCGCGCCGGCCGAACGCATCTGCTCGTCGTGCGGGATGTCGTCGAGCGTTCCGACGATGCCGAACGTGATGCCGGCCGCATCGAAGCGCTGGCGCCATTCGGCCAGGTCGTGCTCGGCGAACAGTTGGTCGAAGATCCGCGTCAGCGCCGGCGCGTTCTCGAAGCGCGCAGCCGGCGTCGCGAAGCGCGGATCGTCGGCCAGTTCCGGACGGCCCATCGCCTCGAGCAGCGGCCGGAACTGCCGCGCTTCGTTGAGCAGGACCAGGTTCAGCCAGCGGCCGTCGCGGCAGCGGTAGCCGTTGGTCAGCGAGTTGGCCGCCAGTTCGCGCGGCGGACGCGGCGGGATCGTCGCGCCGTAGAGTCTGGCCTGCGCCAGGAAGCTGTTGGCCCACAGCCCGTTGGCCAGCAGCGAGGAGTCGACGAGGCCGCCGCGTCCGGTCGTCAGGCGCCGGTACAGCGCCGTCACGATCGCGCCGTACAGCGCCATGCCGCTCGGATGATCGCCGAAACCGGCGACCGAGCGCGCCGGCGGGGTCCGGTGGTCGGCGCGCATCAGGTCCATCAGCCCGGACCGCGCCCAGTAAGCGGTCGAATCGAATCCTGTCTTGTGCGCCTCGGGTCCGTTCTCGCCATAAGCGGTGAACGACGCATAGATCATCCGCGGATTCAGCGGACCGAGCGCTTCGTAGCCGATGTTCAGCCTGTTGCGCGCCGGCAGCGGAAGATTGGTGATGAACACGTCGGCCTGCGCGACCAGTTTGTGCAGCACCGCCAGCGCGTCGGGCGATTTCAGATCCAGCGCGATGCTGCGCTTGTTGCGCGAGTCCAGATCCCACGCGAAGTTGCGGTCGATCGCGGGCATGCCGGGCATCCGGTACAGCTCGCGATAAGCATCGCCTTCGAGCGGTTCGATCTTGATCACGTCGGCCCCGAAGTCCGACAGTACGGTGGCCGCGCACGGCGCGGCGATGAAGCTCGCGCAGTCGATTACCTTCAGGCCCGCGAACGGCAGCGCGTCGTCGGCGTCATCGCGCATCGCGGGCCCCGGCGGCGGTCGAGGCGTCGATCGGCATCGGGTCGGCGCGCATGGTGTCTCCTCGCATCGGCTCTCCTCACTGTCCGGTCGCCATCGTACCGAACCTGCCTGCCCGCGCCAAAGGATGCCGCGCGTATTGCACAATGAACCCGCTGCGGTCGGCGGTGGCGCGCGTTGTACCATGCGGCGGCGATGCGACGCATCGTTGCGAACGACGCAAGCCTCCCCGGCGCAGGGGCGGCGATCAAGGAGACAGACTCATGCAGGATCGTTCGATCCGCCCCGATCGGGCGCGTGCGGCAGGCGCCGCGAGCGAGGCGTCCGACGTGTACCCGCGTCGCCGGCCTCGCCGATGGGCGGCGTGGGCCGGCGCTTCGCTGGTGGCGCTGGCGACGTGGGCGGGCGCCAGCGGGCCGGCCGGCGCCCAGACTTACCCCTCGCATCCGGTCAGGCTGATCGCGCCCTATGCGGCCGGCGGGCCCACCGATGCGATGGCGCGGCTGCTGGCCGGCGAGATGGCCAAGACGCTCGGCCAGCCGGTGGTCGTCGAGAACCGGCCGGGCGCGTCGGGGGCGATCGGCGCCGACGTCGTCGCCAAGTCCGCTCCCGACGGCTACACGGTCTGCTTCTGCACGACCGGGCCGACCGTGCTGATGCCGCTGCTCGAACCGAAGCTGCCTTATTCGCCGCGCGACCTGGCGCCGGTCGGCCTCGTGCATCGCGTCGAGCTGTCGATCCTGCTCGGTCCCAAGCTGCCGGTCACGAACATCGCCGAACTGGTCGCTTATGCCAAGGCCAATCCGGGCAAGGTCTCGTTCAGTTCGCCCGGCGCCGGCAGTCCCAACCACATGGCCGGCGAACTGCTGAAGACGATGGGCGGCATCGACATGGTGCACATCCCGTATAAGGGCGAGCAGCCGGCGATGGTCGATCTGATCGGCGGGCAGGCCGACATGATGGTCGGATCGGTCTTCATCGGCGAGCCGCAGGTCAAGGCCGGCAAGGTCCGGATGATCGCGGTCACCGGGCCGGCGCGCGCGCCGCGCTATCCGGAGATTCCGACGGTGGCCGATACGATCAGCGGCTACGAGGCCACGTCGCACGTCGGGCTGCACGTGCCGGCGGGTACGCCGGCCGACATCATCGACAAGCTGAACGCGGCGATGAAGGCCGCCGTCGCGCAGCCGAACGTGACCGAGAAGATGCTGGCCGACGGGATCACGCCGCTGGCCACCGGCGTGCAGGAGTACGAAGCGTACCTGCAGCGCGAGACCGAGAAGTGGAAGCGCGTGATCAAGCAGAACGGGATCAGGCTCGACTAGGGGTCTGTTCACACGAAGATCGAGCCCACGCCGGCGTGCGGACCGGTATCGATGCGAACGGCGCTTCGCGCGCCGCAGGAGGACAGCGATGAGGGATCTGAAGGACAAGGTCGCCTGGGTGACGGGCGCCGGATCGGGAATCGGCGCGGCGGCGGCGCGCGCGCTGGCCGGAGCGGGCATGCGGGTCGTGCTGTCGGGCCGCCGCCGGGCGGCGCTCGACGAGGTCGCGGATGCGATCCGCGGCGCCGGCGGACAGGCGCGCGTCGCGCCGCTCGACGTCAGCGACGCGCAGGCCGTCGCCGACGTCGTCGCCGGAATCGACGCGCAGGAGCGGCGGCTCGACGTCGTCGTCAACAGCGCCGGCCTGAACGTGCCGAAGCGCAACTGGAAGCATCTGGCGCGATCCGACTGGGACCAGGTCGTTCGCATCGATCTGGACGGCGTGTTCTATTGCTGCCACGCGGTGCTGCCGATCATGCGCCGCCAGCGCGACGGCTTGATCATCAACGTCTCGTCGGTGGCCGGCAGGCGCGTCAGCACGCTGACCGGGCCGGCGTACAGCGCCGCCAAGTTCGGCGTCAACGCGATGACCGAGAGCCTGAACGTCGAGGAGTGCATCCACGGCATCCGCGCGACCGCCGTCTGTCCGGGCGAGGTCGCCACGCCGATCCTCGACAAGCGGCCGGTTCCGGTCAGCGCCGAGGATCGGGCGAAGATGGTGCAGCCCGACGATTGCGGCGAACTGGTGCTGTTCCTCGCGCGCCTGCCCGCGCACGTGTGCATCAATGATCTGACGATCAGCCCGACGTGGAACCGGGGTTATGTTTCGCAGGCGCAAGCCATCGACTGAGAAAGACGCATGACGGATTCGACAAGACCCGACGCCGGCGCGGCGCGTCCGATCGAAGGGATCGACGCGCCGCGCGTGTCGGCCTGGATCGCCGAGCGCACGACGGTGACGCTGCCGCTGCGGTTCAAGCTGATCGCCGGCGGGCGTTCGAACATGACGTTCGCGGTGACCGACGCCGACGGGCGGCGCTTCGTGCTGCGCCGTCCGCCGCTGGGCAAGCTGCTGCCCAGCGCGCACGACGTGGCCCGCGAGTTCCGGATCATGGCCGCGCTCGCCGACACCGACGTTCCGGTGCCGGCGCTGGTCGGCCTGTGCCAGGATCCGGCCGTCAACGAGCGCGATTTCTACGTCATGCATCATCTGGACGGCGTCGTCGTTCGCGACGTCGAGATCGGCCGCACCGTGTCCGAGGCCGCGCGCGAGCGGATGAGCCGGTCGCTGATCGACACGCTGTGCAAGCTGCACCGGGTCGACATCGACGCCGTCGGCCTGGGTACCCTCGCCAAGCGCGACGGCTACATCGAGCGCCAGCTCAAGCGCTGGACGGGCCAGTGGGAGCAGAGCAAGACGCGCGAGCTGCCGCTGATCGACGAGGTGCGCGACGCGCTCGCGCGAATGATGCCGACGCCGTCCCGGCCGACGATCGCGCACGGCGATTATCGCCTGTCCAACTGCATGATGGATCCGGCCGGGCCGGTGGCGGGCGTGCTCGACTGGGAGCTGTGCACGCTCGGCGAGCCGATGGCCGACCTGGGCGGCTTGCTCGGCTACTGGCACGATCCGTCGAATCCCGGCGAAGGCGGCGATCCGGCGACCACCGGGCTGCCCGGGTTCCTGACGCAGGAGCAGATGGCCGGGCTCTACGCCGAGCAGATGGGCATCGAGCTGGCGACCGTCGACTATTACCGCGCGTTCTCGCAATGGCGGCTGGCCTGCATCGGCGAGGGCGTCTACGCGCGCTACCTCGGCGGGCAGCAGGGCACGCAGGACGAGGCGATCGACCTGAACCGCTACCGCGACCAGATTCCGCTGCGCGTCGAGCGCGCGGCGCGGTTGCTGAAGCTGTCGACGACCTAGAGCGCCTGTTCACGCAAGGATAGAGCCCGCGCCGGCGGCTCGGTGCGCTCAGTCGATCTTCGCGCCCGATTCGGAGACGACCTTCTTCCACTTCGCGGTTTCGGCCGCGATGAACTTGCCCAGGTCCTCGGGCGTGCCCCCGACCGGCTCGCCGCCGATCTGCTTGATCCGCTCGATGACCTCGGGTTTCTTCAGGATCTTGTCGATCTCGCTCGACATCCGGTTGATGATCGGCGCCGGCGTGTTCTTGGGCGCGACGACGACGAACCACGCTTCGGCCGAATAGCCGGGCAGCACGTTGGCGATCGGCGGCACGTCGGGCAGTTGCGCGGTGGGTTTTTCCGACGTGATGCCGAGCGCGATGACCTTGCCGCTCTTGATCAGCGGCATCGCCGACGGCAGGTTGTCGATCGACATGTCGATCTGGCCGGCCATCAGGTCGGCCAGCATCGGGTTGCTGCCGCGATAAGGAACGTGCGTGATCGAGACGCCCGCGCGCGTCTTGAACAGCTCGGTCGACAACTGGCCGGTGCTGCCGTTGCCGGGCGAGCCGTACGACAGCTTGTCGGGCTTGGACTTGGCCAGTGCGATCAGCTCTTCGATGCTGCGCGCCTTGACGCCCGGGTTGATCATCAGCACGTTGGGCACGCGGACCACGAACGACACCGGCACCAGGTCCTTGGCCGTGTCATAAGGCATCTTCGAATACAGGAACTGGTTGATCGCCTGCGTGCCCGGCGTGCCCATCAGGAAGGTGTAGCCGTCCGGCGTCGAGTTGACGACTTCGGTGGCGGCCACGTTGCCGCCGGCGCCGGCCTTGTTCTCGACGATGAAGCTCTGCTTGAACACGCCCGACAACTGCTCGGCGATCAGTCGTGCCGACATGTCGGTCGTGCCGCCCGGCGCGAACGGCACGACGATCCTGACCGGTTTGGCGGGCCATTCGCCTTGCGCGAGCGCCGGGGGCGCGGATAGGGCGCCGGCACCGGCCAGCATCGCGGCGCCAGCCGTCTTCAGCCATCCGCGGCGTCGATCTTGGGTCGTGGGGGTCATCGGGGCTCCTCCTTGCTCGTCGTGACGATCGGGCGCCGGCGCCCGACGAGGGCGTTGCCGGCAAACCCTGCATGGTAATCGCCGATCGGCGCTTCCGGAGCGCTTATGCGGGATATGCCTAGGCGGGATATGCCCCGAGCCTGCCCGTTGACGCGTTCGGCGTCAGTCAATCGTCAGCCATAGGTCCGCGGCGATGCCGGCCGTCCCAGCGCGGCATGTCCGGCATCTCGATGCCCAGGCAATCGAGCGCCCGCCCGAGCGACTGGTCGACGATGTCGGCGACGCTTTGCGGATGCGTATAGAACGCCGGCACCGGCGGGTGGATGACGCCGCCCATCTCGGTGACCGTCAGCATGTTGCGCAGATGGCCGGCGTGCAGCGGTGCTTCGCGCACCATCAGGACCAGGCGCCGCCTTTCCTTGAGGACGACGTCGGCCGCGCGTGTCAGCAGCGTCGTCGTCACGCCGGTCGCGATCTCGGCGAGCGTGCGCACCGAGCAGGGCGCGATCAGCATCCCGATCGTCTTGAACGAACCGCTGGCGATCGCCGCGCCGACGTCGCCGATCGGATGGACGACGTCGGCCAGCGCGTGGAGCTGCTCGCGGCTCAGGCCGGTTTCATAGTCGCGCGTCATCTCGCCGGCGCGCGAGACCACCAGATGGCTCTCGATGTCCAGCTCGCGCAGCACCTGCAGCGCGCGGATGCCGTAGATGATGCCGGTGGCGCCGGTGATGCCGACGATCAGCCGGCGAGGGGAAGCGCCTGCGCTCATGGCGTCCGTCCCGCGAACGCCGTCCGCGCCGGCGGGTCCGGGGCGGCCTGGTTGAACTGTGCGTGCACGACGTGCTCCTCGAGGTGGACCGGCGCCGCGCGTCCGACGATCGTCATGGTCGTCGCGCGCTGGATTCGTCACGCTTGTCCGTCACGCGCGGATCGTACCGCAGCGTTCGCGGCAACGGTCGTCGCGCGCGATGCCGGCGTGGCCGCGATGCCTGCGATCAGCGCCGGCGTCCGCTCGTTAAATAATGCCGAGTCGGCGGGTTCCGCTTCGGCGACAGTGGCGTGTCTGCAAAGTTTGGCAGTCGGTTCCGACCACGGCGTTGCGCCATGACTTCTTCCACGACCCCTTCAGAACACGATGCCGTCCTGGTCGGGCGCCAGCTCGCCGCGTTGCTGGTCGCCGGCCTGGCCGTCGGCGAGCCCCGCGGCGGCGCGATGATCGAAGAAGCCCGGCGCCTGAACGCCGCCGGCGATCCGCGAACGGCCGCCGGCTTCTACGAGCACATCGAGCGCTGCCTGCGCGCGGCCTGCCGGGTCGTCGACGTCGACGCGTACCTGACGCTGATCGACGATGCGCACCGCGAGCACGAAGGGCCCGAGGCCGCGCGGGCCGGCCGAGGGCTCGCCACCGGCGTCGTGCGCGCGCTGTCGTCCCAGGACCGCGGCGACGGCGCGCTGCACCGGATCGCGCAGTCGATGCTGTCGCACGACTCGGACGCGACGCGCGACGCGTTCTTCGCGCAACTGGAGCGGCTGCTGTGGGTCGCCGCGCGCTTCGCCGGCGCCGACGCGATCGATCCCGGCAGCGCGCGCGAGCAGGCGCCTGGCGACGCGGCCGCGACGCCGGCGGCGAACCGGCTGCACTGATCGGGCGGGCGGCCGATCCGCGACGGGCACCTCGACGCCCGGGCAACGCGACATTCGCTCGGTGCCGGCAGCGGACCGCTCACCCGGCTACTCGCCGCGAAAGACCGGCGGGCGCTTCTGCCGGCTCGCCGCCAGGCCTTCGGCGGCATCGGCGCTGTCGCGCACGCGGTCCAGGATCAGCAGGTTCGGATTGAGCTGCTCGGCTGGGCCCTTGGGCAGCGTGGCCAGCGCGAACTGTTTGAGCGTTCGCATGACCATCGGCGCATTGGTGGCGATCTTCGCCGCGTATTCGAGCGCGACCGCCAGGTGCTGGCCGGCCGGCACGACGCGGTTGACCAGGCCGACCTCGTAGGCACGGCGCGCGTCCATCGCGTCGCCGACCAGCATCAATTCCATCGCGATCTTGTACGGCAGCCGCGACACCATGCCGGCCATCACGCCGCCGGCCTGGCCGATCCGGCCTTCCGGGTAGAGGAATCGGGTCGTCTCGTCGGCGACGATGATGTCGGCCATCATCGCGAACAGCATCGCGCCGCCGATGCAGGCGCCCGACATCGCCGCGACGATCGGCTTGCTGACCGGACAGCCGAGGTTGGGGATGCCGGTCCACGCGCCGGCCGCCGTCGCGCGCGCAGCCGGACGGCTGCACGTTCGGCATGGTCAGCAGCGGCCCGCTGACGCTCACGCCTCAGGTCCGGAAAGACATTCCGTGGCAATCGATCGACGATTTCGCGCCGATCTCGCTGGCCGCCGAGATCCCGCTCGTGCTGTTCGTCAACGCGTCGCTCGGCGTCAGCTCGGTGCCGTAACTGGTGTCGCTGATCAAGGCAAACCCGGGCAAGTTCAGCTACGGTTCCGATGGCGTGACCTCGGCGACGCACCTGGCGTTCGAGTACTTCAGCCAGCTCAGCGGCGGGTTCGATCTCGGCCATGTCCCGTACAAGGGCACGGCGCCGATGATCCTCGACGTCGTCTCGAGCACGATCCAGATGGTGTTCGCCGGTATCAACGGTCCGCTGGCCCAGGCCAGGGAGGGCAAGCTGCGCCTGCTCGGCGTGACGTCGGGGGTGCGCGCCCAGGCGATCCCCGACGTGCCGACGATTGCCGAGCAGGGTTATGACAGGTTCACGCTGTCCGGACTGTTCGCGCCGCGCGGTACTCCCGAGCCGATCATCCGCGTCCTCAACGACCATGCGCGGCGAGCGCTACGCGACGCTGGTCGACAAGCTGCAGGCGGCCGGCATCGTCGCCGGCAGTTCCTCGCCCGACGAACTGAAGCAGACGCTGGCGACCTACACGACGATCTATCGATCGATCGTCGAGAAGGCGGGGATCAAGCTCGAATAGGGTGGTCGCGTCGACGCGAGCGCGGAAGGGCGTGCGTCGGGATCTCGCGGCGGCTCAGAGCTCGCGGATGCGCACCGGTTCGGCAGCGGGCAAGGAACCGTCGTCCTGGTCATCGCCGTGGGTCGCGGGCAGCAGCAGTTCGGCGCAGCGCGCGCGGCGGGTGCGGTGCAACGCCCGCATCACGTGGCGGCAGGCCTCGGCCGCGGCTTCGGGCAAGGCGGCGTCGCGCAGTGCGATGGCCTGGGCCGGGTTGCCCAGGTAGCCACAGAGCACGGCTTTCAACGAACGCAGGGCGCCGCAGGCAGCCGTCGAGCCATTCGATCGGCAGGGCGCCGCCGTGCACGGTCGCGTAGTGCGGCGTGTTGCTGAGGATCACCGTCGGCACGGCGGCGACGGACAGGCCCAGCGCCTCGAGGGTCGGGGCGGCGACGTTGTTGCCGACGCGGCCGTAGACGACCTGCGATTGCACCGACACCACGTCGATGGGCAGCGGAACGGTGGGCGATGCGGAGCTCGATTCGGTCACGATTCGTCGATTCCTCGGTGCGCCGGGGAACGCGTGCGGCGCGGCGACGTAGGTGTTGCCTCTCACGCTTTCCCAAGAACCGGCGAGTAAATCTGCGTTGATTGATTCGGCGCCGGATGATCTGGAAGCCGGAAGAAAGCGGCAAGGGCTGTGGGTAGCCGGGCGACGTTGACCTGTCGGACAGCGTTGTCCACGGTCGTCCGCCACGGCGCAGGTGTTCTTCGACGAGGTGCGCGTGCCGCAAGCGCTACCGGATCGGCGAAGAGGGCATGGGCTTCACGTACCAGATACGCCAGTTCCAGAAAAAGCGGCTCAGCGGCGCGACCCGGCGCTGATGAACGCGATCAACGACACGATCGCGTACACGCGCGAACGGAAAGCGTTCGGCCGCTCGATCCTCGACAACCAGGTCGTGCACTTCAAGCTCGCCGAGATGAAGACCGAGGTCGAGCTGCTGCGCTCGTTGATCTACCGCGCCGCGCAGGTCCACATGGCCGACGGCGACATGACCGAGCTGGCGTCGATGGCCAAGCTCAAGGCCGGCCGCCTGTGCCGCGAAGTGACCGACGCCTGCCTGCAGTACTGGGGCGGGATGGGCTTCACGTGGGACAACCGGGTGTCGCGCGCCTGGCGCGACCTGCGGCTGATCTCGATCGGCGGCGGCGCCGACGAGATCATGCTGACGATCATCTGCAAGCGCATGGGCATCCTGCCGAAGCGGGCGTAGTTGAACAGCAGTACGCGAACAGCAGCACGATCACCGAAGGAGACGAGGGCGATGACTAGCGGAACGAAGACGATGGGAGCTGGGGGAAAGGCGACGACGGCGATGACCGCGGCGCTCGACATTGATCGTGGCCAATGGGGAGGGCGCCGTTCGATGCCGAACGGCAGGCGCCGCCGCGCCGTGCTGGCGGGCTTGTTGAGCGCGGCGGCCAGCCTGTACACGACGGGGGCCTTCGCGCAATCCGCGCCGGCCATTGGTATCGTGCATCTCGACAAGCCGGTACGCATCATCGTCGCTTATGGCGCGGGCGGCGCATCGGACAGCATCGCGCGCTTCGTCGCCGAAC
>JASGFT010000066.1:0-24931 GCA_047605425.1 Burkholderiaceae bacterium
CGTGGGCGCCGGCGGCCGGCGCATCGAGCCCCGCGGCCGGCGCGTCCGCGCAGCCGGCCGGTCCGCAGGCCGTCAAGCCGACGGCGATCAGTCCGGAGAGCAGCAAGGCAGTGTTCCCTTTCGAATCGCAGGAGCGAGCGAGCTTAGCACGCGGGGACGGAGTCGCGGTCCGCCGCGTCCCCGTCCCCGCTCCGGCGGCGGCGCGCTTATTCGAGCGGCGGCGGGGCGGCGCGGAACGCCGCTTCGGTGATGCCGCCGCCGGGCTCCTGGATGCCGACGTTCGAGAACGTCGTCGCGCTGAACGCCTGCCAGTCGTTGGTGACGAGCTTGCTGCGCGCGGTCATCGCCGACGGTACGACGAACGACCAGGACGTGGCGGTGTCCTTGTAGTAGTCGGCACCGATCTGGACCAGGTAGCGGGCGCTGGCGCGATCGTCGGCTTGCTTTGGATCGTCGACGACCAGGCGGGCCTGCAGCGTGACGAACATCGCGGCGATGTCGGTCGGCGAAATCGTCACCCGGCCCTTGCCCCACCACCCGTGCCACGCGTAGTTGACGTCGGTCGGCGGCTTGATCTCGGTCGAGCCATCGCTGTTCGTGCGATTGTTCTCGGCCGTCGTCGCGCCGAACAGCGAGGACTTGCCGTAGACGGCGCCGCTGGCGCCGGCGCTGCTGCCCAGCGAGACCCATTGGTCGCTCGATTTGCTCTTGTAGTACGCGCGGAAGTTGCGGATCTGCACGCGGGTGTTCGACGCGTTGCTCCCGACGCCGTCGAAGATCACGACCCAGGGCAGCACCGCGCGCAGATACTCGCTGCTCGCGCGTCCGGGGTTCGAGGCCTGCCACCACGACGGCGTGTTCGTCAGCCGCGGGTCGTTGCCCATCATCACGTAGCCCGGGCCGACGTACCAGCCCGAGGTCTTGTCTTCATAACCGCGCAGCACCATGTCGTTCTTCAACTTCATGTCGTTGACGATGGTGTCGGCGTTGTTGATCGTCGTCACGACCGGCGACGAGGTGTCGGAATCCTTGGTGCCGACGCTGCCGTTGCTCGAGGAGCCGCTGTCCGAGGAGCCGCTGTCCGAGGAGCCGCTGTCCGAGGAACCGCTGTCCGAGGAACCGCTGTCCGAGGAACCGCTGTCCGAGGAGCCGGTGCCGGACGATCCGGTGCCGGACGATCCGCTGGTATCACTGTCGACCGACGTCGTCATCCACGCCAGCGTGGGGGCGTTGTAGTGCGCGCGCGGATACGGATGACCGGTAGCGGGGATCGTCTTGTCCCATTGGCGGGCGTCGGCCAGGATCGCGGCCTGCAGCAGTGCGTAGCCCTGCTCATAAGTGCGGTCGGACGTGAAGAAGTAGGATGCCGCGTAGCTGGCCCACGACTGTACGGCGTCGCTGTTCGGGTTGTTGCCGCCCGGGTACCAGTCGATGAGGTCATGATAGATCTTCTGCACGACCTGCAGCGGCGTCAGGCGCTGTACCGTCGTCGACGACGAATCGTCGGTGTTGGGCGTCGTCGGCGTCGTTTCGGTCATCCAGCTCAGCGTCGGCGCGTTGTAGGTCGCGCGCGGGTAAGGATGGCCGTTGGTCGGGATCGATTTGTCCCATTGGCGGGCGTCGGCCAGGATCGCGGCCTGAAGCAGCGCGTAGCCCTGCTCATAAGTGCGGTCGGACGTGAGGAAGTAGGACGCGGCGTAGCTGGCCCACGATTGCACGGCGGCGCTGTTCGGATTGTTGCCGCCGGGATACCAGTCGATCAGATCGTGGTAGATCTTTTGAACGGCCTGCAGCGGCGTCAGTTTGGACAGATCGGCGGTCGACACGGCGGTGGTCGTCGCGGTGGTCGTCGTCGCGGCGGCCTTCGACGAGATGCCGACCGCGCTGGCCGACGATTGATTGGTGTCCGCGCTCGAGACGTTGGCGCCGGATTCCGGGCCGCCGCAGGCCGTCAGTGACAGCGTCACCGCGAACAGCGCGGCGATCGCGCAAGCGGGACGGATACGGGCGGCCGGTACGTGCCGGCCTGGCTGGTCGAGGTCCGTCTGCCAGTGGTGATGGCGCGGGCTCATGGCATTCATGTGGAAAACCTTTTGCGTGCGGTACTGGATGAGGTACATCGCCGAGAGTCCGAACTGATCGAGGAGGGACGCGCGATCGGCGGAAGGAAGGTGGTGTAATCACCGTATCGGTCGCCGTTTGCCAACGATAGGCGAACCGTGACGATCGGCAGGTGCAAGCGGACGGGCGCTTGCAATTTCCGACGAAGACGTGACGGATTTCCTTTTTCGCGCCGGGGGCGCCGATGCGCGCGACAGTGATGCGCGCGCGCGGGCGCGCGTCGCCGAGGCGATCGGCGTCGCGCGTTCGGGCTCGATCTTCGAGTGAATGGGTCTAGGGGTGCGCGGGCCGCGCGGCTGGCGGCGGCGCTGAGAGAGGCGGCGCGCCGCTAAGGGCGCGGAACGACGATGCCGTGGCCGCGGCGCGCGCGCCGCGCCGGCCGATCGTCGTTCAGATCAGGCGCATCGCATCGATGACGCGCAGATCGGCGGCCATGTTCAGCGTATGGACGCGCAGCATGCCGTGCCGCGAATCGCCGCGCAGATGGACGTGCTCGCGCTCGCGGTAATGCTCGGTATCCAGTTCGATGATCTCGCGGATCGACAGCGATTCGCCGTAGACGCGGCCGCAGTTCTGGGCCGGGCGAAACAGCTTGCCGTCGATGACCAGCGGGCGTCCGGCCGGACGCGCCCAGCGGGCGTCGTCGACCACCGGATTGTCCGGATGCTCGGTCCACGGGCCCAGCGGCGTCGGGCCGTGGAACAGGCATAGCTCCTCGTCGAGCGTGATGCCCTGGTCCCTGCGCGACGCGAACATCCACCACTGCCCGCCGTGCTCGACGAGGCTCGGGTCGGCCAGGCATTGGCCCTGGAGCTGCTGGCTGTGCAGCGTCCAGCGGTCGGGCCAGCGCTCGCAGCGATACACCTCGATGCACCGGTTCTCGGAGCACTCCGGCATCATGTACCACTGGCCCTGCCACGTGAACATGAACGGATACGACAGGTGATAGGGCCGTTCGAGAACGCGGACCGGCGGCGTCGTGCGGCCGTCGGGCAAAAGCTCGAGCACGCTGATGTGGCCGCGGTTGGTCGCGAACGGCAGTTCCTCGAAGAAGACGTGGCAGCGTCCGTCGACGACGACCGGAAACGGGTCCGCCCAGAACGCGCCGGGCGGCGGCAGGATCGGCGTGCCGCGCGCGAAATCGATCGGCGCCAGCGGATGCGGCGGCCGGTCGGCGAACAGTATCCACTGCTGCTTGCGGCGCAGCCGTTCGAACAACTTGGCGGTTGCCGCGCGACCCGTGCGCATCATCAGGCCGCCGGCGTTCAACGGCGCCGGCGGCGCGTCGCCGGCCGCTTGCGCGGGCAGGGCGTCGGGCAGGCGCGCGAACCATCGGCGCACGAAATCCGATGAGCGCTTTCGGGCGACCGCCAGCGAACGCGACGGCCGATGCGCGCGCACCATGCTCGCGCTGCCGATCAGCCTGCGGCGCGTGCCGTCGGGTGCGACGTCGATCAGTTCGCTCCAGATGCCGTCGTGGCCCACCCACGAATGCAGGCCGAGCAGCGGCCTGTCGATCGCGCGCGCGGCCAGGGCCAGCGTCTCGGCCGCTACGTCGGCGACCACCAGATGGTCGATGGCGCGTGCCCCATCCGGGCTCGCCGGCGGGTCGACGAGCGTGGCGCGCGCGTCGGCGACGCCCGCCAGCAGCTTCCGGATCTGCGTGGCGGTCTGCGCCGACGCCGCGCCGCCGCCGATCGGCATCCCGGCCAGCCTTCCCAGCGCGGCGGCGTCGAGGATCGCGACCGTCGGTCGCGACGAGGCGTCGGGCGACGAAGCGTCGCGCGTCGAGATGGTGGGCGTCGAGATGGTGGGCGTCATGAGCGGGGTTGGGTCACGGTCGAGTCGCGGCGCGGCGCGGCGCGGTGGCCAGGGTCGACGCCGCTGCGGTCTTCGCATCCAGCACGCCGGCGGCGTCGGGCCGGGTCAGGTGATCAGCCAGGCGGCAGGCGAGCTGGATGATCGTCCACGTCGGATTGGCCTGGCCCGCGCTCGGGAAGACCGATGAGCCGCAGACGTAGAAGTTCGACAGCCCGTGGACGCGCAGATCGGTGTCGACGACGCCGCGCTGCGTGTCGGTGCTCATCCGCGTGCCGCCCATGTGGTGATTGCCGCGGATCTCGTCGTCTTCGGGGAAATCGCCGTCGCCGGCCAGCCAGGACAGCATCCGCGCGCGGCCCATGTTGGTGTGGACCAGGTATTCGCCGAACATCTGGAACACCGTGCGCGCGGTGTTGCGCTCGATGTCGCCGTACTCCCAGTGCAGATCGACGCGAGGGATGCCCAGCGCGTCGCGGGCGGTACCCAGCGTGACCCGGTTCCACGGCAGCGGCGCCTGCTCCCAGTTGGCACGGATCTGCGTGCCGCAGACGAGCTTGTACTTGAGCTTGCTCAGCGCCCACTGCGCGGTATCGGGCGCGACGCAGGCCAGGTCGGCCACCAGCGCTTTCGTGCCTTCGTACTGCATCGGATGCAGCCGCAGCGCGCAATTGAGCACCCGGCGCTCGCGGATCGCGTGCGTGGTCGGCGAGATGTACGCGGTGCTTTTCTGGTCGAAGGTCCACGGCACCTGCTTGGTGTTGAGCAGCGCTTCGCCGAGCGTGAAGTGCGGATGCTCCATCCAGTAGCGGCCCAGCGCGGTCGGATCCTTGACGATGCGGTTGTGGTTGGTCGCGTTGAACCACAGCAGCAGGCGGCTGTTCTCGATGCCGCCCGCGCACAGCACGTAGCGCCGCGCGGTGATCGTGACGTCCCGGTTGTCGGCGCCGCGCACGATCAGGCCGGTGATCCGGCCGCCGTGCTCGGTGACGTTGACCAGCGCGGCCTGCGTCACGACGGTGACGTTCGGCGATTTCTCCAGCGATTCGCGGTACTTGACGGCGAAGTTGGTCGGCGGCGAGTACGCGAACCGGATGTACGTGAGGTTCTCGTCCAGCGGCTGGTCGTCGGGTACCGGCTTCAGGTCGAGGATCTCGCTCGACAGCTTGGCGTACGGATCGAGATCGCTGCGCTTGATCGGCCATGCGCTCTCGACGCCCGGGATCTTGTTCTCGAAATCGTGCGCGTCGAGACGGCGGCTCCAGCCGCCCCAGTGGTTCGACGTGCCGCCGAAGAGGCGCAGCCGCGCGACCGACATCGGAAACGACAGCTTGCCGAAGATATCGCCTTCATACAGCGCCTGCGATTCGACGCTGTAGTCCATCGGGCCCGCTTCGAGCAGCAGCACCGACAGGCCGCGTTGGCCGAGCAGCTCGGCCAGCGTGATGCCGGCAGGCCCGGCGCCGACCAGGCAGACGTCATAGACGCGTCGCCCGTCGGCCACGGCGTTCAGGTTCGGCGCCAGCATCAGCGGTCGCTCGACAGCAGCAGCCAGCCTTGCCGCTGCTCGAGCAGCGCGCGCGCCGCGAACGGCATGGCGGCGGTGGCGGCCAGGCCGAGCGCGGCCTTGCACCAGTCGCGGCGCGAGACCAGCGGCGGCGCGAACGGATTGGGCGGGTGCGCAGCGGTCGAGGGGGAGGAGGGCGTGGACTTCATGTGGGCACTTCGCCGGTGGCCGCGCGCGCGGAGCCGGCAGGCGGGGGAAGGGCGAGTTGATCGAGAACGAGGCGCCGTACCGGCGCATCCGCTTCGCGCGGGAACTTGCGCGCGAAGAACGCGGACGACCCGCGCAGCGTGGGCAGGTCGTCGGGCGTCAGCGCGACCGGGCTGCTCTGGTCGAAACGGCTGACCAGATGGTTGCCAGGGCCGATCCGAAAGCCGCTGTTGCCGAAGCGGCTGCCGAAATACGCCTCGTCGGCGAACGGCATCCGGCTGAAATAGCGTTCGAGCGGATCGTCCGGATCCAGATTGGCCAGCATCTCGGCCACCGGCCGCTTGCAGCCGAACCAGTTGCAGGCGACGTACGGGCGCCAGCGTCCATGGAACGGATGCGGGCCGAGCCAGCCGGCGCGGCCCGCGTCGAGGATCAGGCGGCCGATCCGCGCCTTCGGCGGCAGCGCTCGGCCCGGCGGATCGGCCCGGTGCTCGATGCCCAGGTTCTGGCGCTGCGTGACGGCCATCGAGTCGCCCAGGTACCACAGCGCGGCTCGCTGCTGCAGCCGTCCCGACAGCGTGCCGCGGCGGGCGAACACGCGCGCGCCATGGCTGTACCGGGCCTGCTCGTCGTCATCCAGGTCGATCAGGTCCATGTTGGCGTCGTACGGGCTCGCCATCATCGCGTCGCGAAAGTCGGCGATCGGCTTGATCGGCAGGCAACTGCCGCTGAGCAACTGGTAGTAGTCGCAGGCGCCGGTGCCGACCGCATGGCGGATCGTCCTGATGACCGCCTGGCAGAAGCCCCAGGTGCCCCAGCCGGTGGCGACCGGATCGGGCAGGATCGTGACGTTGGGCCGATCGATCGCCGGCGCCGGCGTCTTGCCGGTGTCGTGATGGATCACCACGCGGCAACCGGCGCCGAGCGCGTCGACCAGTTGGCGGATGCTGGCCGGATCCTCGGTCGACGTGACGATCCCGAAAACGATGTCGACAGCCATCAGCGTCCGCGGATGCCTTCGATCATGGCGCGGCCGGCGCCGGGCAGGCGACGCCGGGCGTGGCCGTCGAATACTTGCGCGATTCGTACAGCGCGGCGTGGTTGTCGGGGCGGCGCGAGCGGTTCAAGGCCATTTCCATCAATTGGCGCGACAGCGTGTAGCGCTTGAGCGGCAGGTCGGCATCGGGCGGGTTGGTGTCGATCGTCAGCGTCACGTGGCCGTCCTGCGAGTTGCCGGCGATCGTCCAGTTGGTCGTCGCGTTGTGCAGCTTGAAATTGCCGATCTCGACCGGCAGCGGCTGGCGAGGCGCTGCGAACACGTGCTGCGTGCCGTCCAGGTAGAACGCCGTCGCCAGCGCGCGCAGCCCGGTCTGGCAACTGCCCTGGCCCGAATAGCCGTCGACGACCGACAGGTCCGGTCCGCAGAAGCCCTGCGTGACCGTGCCGCCGGCGAACGCGCCGCGCATCCCGAAGAATCGCGTCGACGTGTCGAGCGCGCGCATCGCCTCGCCGATCGTCACCGATTGCGGATCGAGCGCCGCCGCGGTCAGCAGGCCCGTGGCCGCGCCGAGCCGGTAGCAGACGCTGCGTCCGTACATCGGATGTCCGTGCGGGCCGAAGAAGTGCTTGAAGAACGCGCCGAACTCGCCCTGCGCCTTGCGGATGAAGGCCGGGTACAGATCCGGGTGCATCTGGTTGAGCCAGAACAGGTTGTAGTGGATCGCCCAGGAGTTGTAGTAGTCGAAGCCGTTCGGCGGGTCGTCGAACCAGCCTTCGCCGCGGTACAGCGACCGGAAACGCTCGAACATCGTGATCGCCCGCTCGTCGTAGCCCGACACGTCGACGCCGAGCGCGCGCAGCGACGCGTAGACGACCAGCGGCGGCAGCGACCAGTTGCCCGCGTACATCTTGACTTCGAGCGCCTGCCGCAGCCAGTTGGCGATCTGCGTCTGCTGCGCCGGCGTGAGCCGTGCCCAGACCTGGTCGCGCGACAGCCACAGCGCCAGCGCGATGTCGCCCGATTCGTAGGCGACCTGGTCGTAGTCCTTGAGCCTGCCCCAGTACTCGGGGCCGACGGTATCCGTGCCCGCCAGCAGGCCCTGGGTCAGCAGCTCGCTGACGCGCACGCCGCGCTGCCCGACGACGACGCTGTCCGCCCGGCCGCTGGCGAGCCAGGCGCTGGCCAGCGGCGCGAAGCGCGAGAAACCCTCGACGCCGTCGATCTGGTGGCCGTTGTCGCTCGGCGCGCCGGGCAGGAACGCGCGGGCGCCCAGCGGCGACCGGTAGTTGACGAAGCCTTCGAGCAGGTACTGGAACAGGTGCTCGTAGGCGGACGTCGGCACCACCGGCCCCTTGGCCGACAGCTCGTTCAGCAGTTGGCCGTGCGTGACGCTGGCCGGTTCGACCAGCGCGGTCCGGTCGGACCAGCCCGGAACGCCCTGGACCTTGCGCAACGCGATCACGCCCATCGCCACCAGGATCACCAGGAGTACCAGCACCACGAACGGCCAGCGCGCCCAACGGCGCTGCCGTGGCCGATCTGCTGGGTTGAGTGATGCTGCTGCCGCCACGAAGACCTCGGTTTGTTTCAATTCCACCCATTGTCGACACCTGTCGCGTCGACCAATGTGATCAATATCCGTCTCGCGCGCGCGGCGCGCGGGCTGGACGATATCGATCGGGGCTACTTCACTTCAACGCTCGCGCAAACCTTCCCGGGCTCGATTCAACGGCTTGAGCAGGTAGTGCAGCACCGTCTTCTTGCCTGACAGCATTTCGACCGATGCCGTCATCCCCGGAATGATCGGCAGCGGCTTTCCATCGGGTTGGTGCAGAGCGTTCGAAAAGGTCCGAACCAATACCCGATAGTATGAATGCTGGTCGTCGGCGACATCGGCCACGGGTTGGCCGGCGCGTCGCTCGTCCCGAACGGTATCCGGACTGATGTTTTCGACGATTCCGTCCAATCCGCCATAGATCGCATAGTCGTAGGCGCTGATCTTGACGACCGCGCGCTGTCCTGGGTGCAGGAACGCCACATCGGCGGGGCGCACGTAGGCTTCGACCATCAGCGTATCCTCGGATGGCACGATCAGAAGGATATCCTGTCCTGCCTGGATAACTCCGCCGATCGTGTTGATCTTGACGCTTTTGACCGTCCCCTTCATCGGTGAACGGATCTCGGTCCGCTGGTAGGCGTCCTCGCGGGCCAGCATCGATTCACGGCTCTGCGCGAGCTCGGATTCGTATTTCAGCAGGTCGGCGGCGGCCTCGACGCGAAATTTGTTTTGGCGGTCGGCCAGTTGAAGCGCTAGATCGTTCCTTTGTCTCTTCAGTCGCAACAATTCGACCTCCGAGACCAGGCCTCGGGCGACCATCGGCTCGGTGATCTGGACCTCGCGATCGAGCAGCTTCATGCCCTGGGTCAGGCCCGACACCATCTCTTCGAGCGAGCGTCGCCGGGCATTGTAGGCCTCGGTCTCGCGCCGCAGCAGCTCGGGCTGGGCGAGCACCTCGGGCGGAAACTCCAGCTTGCCGCCGTAGGCTTCGGCGCGCAGCCGGGCGGCCGAGGCGGCCAGCGCGGCGCTCTTGGCCTGCATCTCGCGATACAGCGCCGACGCGCGGGTGTCGTCGATGCGCAGCAGCAACTGTCCTTTCTCGACATCCTGGCCCTCGTGGACCAGCATTTCGGTCAGTACGCCGGGGTCCAGGCTCTGGATCACCTGCTCGCGGCTGGACGGCACGACGCGACCCTGGCCGCGCGTGACCTCTTCGAGCTCGGCGCTGTACGCCCACAGCACGAACGCGGCGATCAGGCCGGCCAGCAGCGCGACGCTCAGGAAGCCGAACCACGGCAGTTCGCGCTTGAAGCGGGTGCGGCTCATGACGGGGTTCCGGGGCGTGGGGCCGGTGTGGCCTCGATCGACGTGATGCGGACCGGCGCGGCGGCGGTGACGGCGGCCGCCGGGGACGGGGGCCGCCGTGGACGAAGCGGCCGGCGCGGGGGGCGTGGAGGCGGATGCCGCTGCCGAGGAGTGCGTCGCGGCAGCGGCCATCGGGGCTACCGGGGCTACCGCGGCCGCAGGGGCTACCGAGGCTGCAGGGGCTACCGAGGCTGCAGGGGCTACCGAGGCCGCAGGGGCTACCGAGGCCATGGGGGCTGCAGGGGCTCGTGCCGCCGTCGCGGCAGCGGACGGTCCGGCGGTTCCCGGCACCGCGGTCACGGTGACGCGCGGCGGCGCCATCGGGGCCTGGCTCGGCGGCTGGGCAGGCGCCGGGGCCGGGGCGGGCGCGCCCGCGCGCGACGGCGCCGGCGGCGCGCCGGCCGGATCGAGCGGAATCGTCACGCCCCGGTTCAGTTGCGCGAGCACCTGCGCCTTGGGCCCGTCGAGCACGATGCGGCCCTGCTCGACGATGATCACGCGATCGACGATCTCGAGCACCTGCGGCCGGTGCGTGACGATGATCATCGTCTTCGGCTGCGGCGTCGAGACGCGCCAGCGATCCAGCGCGCGCAGGATCGCCACCTCGCTATTCGGGTCGAGGCTGCTGGTCGGCTCGTCGAGCAGCACGACGGCCGGATCCCGCAGCGCGACCCGGGCCAGCGCGACCAGCCGTTTCTGGCCGCCGGACAGGCCCAGACCGTCCTCGCCCAGCAGCATGTCCATGCCGCGCGGGTGCTGGCTGATGAACTGGTCGAGGCCGCACATCTTCAGCACCTCGACCAGCCGCGCGTCGTCGCTGGCGCGGTCGCGCACCGCCATGTCCAGGTTCTCGCGCAGCGTGCCCAGGAACAGCCGCGCGTCCTGCGGCAGCAGTCCGATCGCGTTGCGCAGGTCGGCCGGATCGACCTGGCGCACGTCCAGCCCGTCGATCGTGACCTGTCCGGCGGTCGGGCCGTACAGCCCGGCGGCCAGCCGCAGCAGCGTGGACTTGCCGCTGCCGGTGCGGCCCAGGATCGCGACCCGCTCGCCGGCCTGGATCCTCAGGTTGAGCCCGCGGAACAGGCCGACCCCTTTCGGATCATGCGAGAAATCGACGTTGGTCAGCGCGATCTCGCCGCGCGCGGCCGGCAGGCTCAGGTAGCTGCGATCCGGTTCGCGTTCGATCTCCTTGTCCATCATCGCCTGCAGGCCGCTGAACGCCGAACGCGCCTGCTGGATCCGCACCGCCAGGCCGGCGAGCTGGCCCAGCGGCGCGATCGCGCGGCCGCACAGGATCACGATGCCGATCAGCCCGCCCATGCTCAGCGCGCCGTCGTGGATCAGGTAGACGCCGGCGACCACGGTGGCGACGGTCGCGAGCTGCTGGACCGTCGACGTGAAGTTGATGACCATGCTGGACAGATGGCGCGACTCGGCCGAGGTCACCGCGATCTTCTCGGTGTACCACTCCCAGCGCTGCTGCATGAACGCCAGCGCGTTGTTGGTCTTGAGCGTCTCGAGCCCCTCGACCGCCTCGACCGCCAGGCCCTGGCGCTGCGAGCTTTCTTTCATCGAGTCGCGGATCAGCCGCGACAGCGGCCGCTGGGCCAGCGCGCCGGCGATCACGACGATGACGATGCACACGACCGGGATCACCGCCAGCATCGGCGCGATCGAGAAGATCACGCCGACGAACAGCAGGAAGAACGGCAAGTCGATCAGCGCGGTCAGCGTCGCCGAGGTCAGCACGTCGCGGACCGATTCGAAATCGCGCAGGTTGCTGACGAACGAACCCGACGAGGCCGGCTTCTGGATCAGCTTCATTTCGAGCATCCGGCGGAACAGCGCGCTGCTGATCTCCAGGTCCGCCCGCTTGCCCGCGGTGTCGAGCAGCCAGCCGCGCAGCGTGCGCGCCAGGAAGTCGAACAGCAGCGCGACCGAGGTGCCGATCGCCAGCACCCACAGCGTTTCGTAAGTGCGGTTGGGCACGACGCGGTCGTACACGTTCATCGTGAACAGCGACACCGCCAGCGACAGCACGTTGGCCACCAGCGTGGCCAGCACGACGTGAACGTAGTACGGACGCAGCTCCCACAGCACCTGCCAGAACCAGGCGCGCGCGTCGCGGTGGCCGGGGATCTCGGAGCGGCGATCGCTGGTCGGACGCAGCGCGACCGACAGGCTCCAGCCGTCGTAGGCGGCGCGCGCGGCGCCGTCGACCGGCCGGCCGTCCTGCAGCGCCGCGGCTTCGGCGGCATTGCGCACGATGACGAAGCCGTCGTCGGCCAGCGCCGCGATCGCCGGAAAATCCAGCGGCGTGAGCCGGCCCAGCGCGCCTTCGTGCCGGTGCAGGTCCATGCCGGCGCCGTCGAGCGCGGCGCGCAGCGATTCGAAGCGGATGTTGCCCTGCGGATCGAGCGTGGCCTGCGCGCGCAGCGCGGCGGCCGACACCGGTCGGCCGGCCTGGCGCGTGACCTCGACCAGGCAGGCCAGCAGGCTGGCTTCGCCGGCGCTCAATCCCGGCGGCATCGACGTGGGCGAGGCCGCGCCGGCGGCCGGCGGGGCGGAGGGCGCGCGGGCGCCGGGGGCTGCGTTCATCTTGAGAGAGTGGCTCCGTCCGATGGCCGATCGAACACCGTCGACAACCTGCCGGTCGCGTATTCGAACTGGTAGCGCGTCGACGCGCGGTCGACACGGGCCGCGTCGCGCGATGCTTCGGCGCTGTACAGCTCGGCGAACGCGTTCAGCAGATCGAGCAGGTTGCGGCGTCCGATCTGGAACTGCTGGCGATAGACGTCGACCAGCTCGGTGGACGCGGCGACCTGCCTGACCGCGACTTTCTCGCGGTCCATGGCCGCGCGCCAGGCCTGGAAGGCCGTCTGCTGGCGTTCGCGTACGATCAGCTCCTGTTCCTGGACGGCGGCGCGCGCACCGACCAGCGCCGCGCCGGCCGAATCCTCGGCGGCCGTGCGCGCCAGGTCGAACGCCGGCCACGAGAACTGCAGCACCGTGCTCGAATGCGCGCCCGCCGTGGCGGCCAGATCCACCCGCGGCCCGCGCGCCGCGCGCGTGGCCCGCGCATGGGCTTCGGCGCTCAGCAGCGAACGGCGGGCCGCTTCGACGTTCGGGTGCTGGATCAGCGCGTCGTCGCCGGGCAGCGGCGGGTCGCCCAGATCGGGCGGCGGCGCCAGCGCCGCCGTGTCGACCGGCCGCGGATAGAAGCGGGCGAGCACGGCGCGGGCCGCCGCGATCTCGGCGTCGCCGGCGGTCGCGTTCTGGCGCACCTGTTCGGTGCGGCTGCGCGCCTGGATCAGGTCGTAACGGCGACCGGTATCGATCGAGGCGATCGCCGCGAAATCGCCGACGAGCCGCGAATGTCGCTCGAGGTTGCGCAGGTTGGCCGCCTGCACGACCGTCGCGCGATACAGCCGGAACCAGGCGGCCGCGGCCTCGTAGGCGACGTCCTCGCGCGTGGCCGCCAGCGTGCTCGACAACGAGTGCTCGCGCCATTGCTCGCGCTCGACGCCGGCTTCGATCGCGCCCGACGCGTACAGGTTCAGGTTGAGCTGCGGCTGCGTCAGGTGCGTCGCGTTCCCTACGATCCGGCGCTGGCCGTTGAACGACACCGACGGGAAGTGTCCGGCCCGGGCCGAGGCCACGTCGAAATGCGCGGAATCGCGCGTCGCGCGCGCCGATTCGATCGCCGGATAGCGGGCGACCGCGGTGCGGATCACGTCCTGCAGCGTCACGCGGCCGGCGGCGGCCGCGTCGTCGGCGGAGGTCGGCCGGCGGTTGCGCTGGAAATCCGCCTGCGCGGGCGTCAGCAGCAGCGGTGCGGCGGGGGCCGGCGATGCGGCGGTCGGCGCCGCCTGGGACATCGACCGGGAAGAGACTGCCGACAGCCTCGTCGGCGAGACGGCCGCCAGCTTGGTGGACGGAACGGGCGATGCCGGGTCCGGCGCCGGTCCCGGCATCGCCGATTTCGTCGATCGGACGGCCGATGGCTGGGGCGATGCCGTCGGCGGACGCTTCGTCGGCGAGGTGGCCGATGATTTCGCCGACGATTTCGCCGAGCGCGGGCTCGAGGGCTTCGCCGACGACGAGGGCGAACGCGCCGCCGAGCGCGCCGCCGCCTTGCCGGATGGCGCAGGCGAAGCTTTGGCCGAGCGGACCGCGGCGGAGGGTGCGTTCGTGGCCTTTCCAGCGGTCGCCGTCGTGCCGATCGCCAGACCGCCCACCATCACCAGCCACGCCGCGAGCATCCGCGCGCGCCGCCGCAGCCGGCGCGCGCGCGCGGCGACACCGACGACGGCGGGCCGAAGCGCGGGATCAGGCGACGATCGAAGCGAAAAGGCGAGCGGCGCGGGGCGTCGTCGAGACGCGCGCGCGCGGCCCGGCTGGCTGGCAGGGCTTTCCATGGCACCCGAGATTGGACACTGATGAACGGGCCTGGTCCATCCGTCTGTTGCGGGATTGCCGACAAAACAGTGTGGCGCGATGGCGATGCGCGTAAGCCTCGTCGCCGTCAGAGGACCAGGATCGTTGCCCGGAGGTCGGTGACGTTGCCCGCCAGATCGGTGATCACCACCGAATACGAATAGGTCTGACCGGTGGTCGCGTCCGAATCGATCAACGCCGCGCCGGGCGACCATCCCGGTACCGTCTGGGGCGCGCCGCCTACGATGCGCGCGAAGTTCGTGATCGATTCGGCGGTCATCGGGCCGGTGTCGAGCACGTCGTTCAGGGTCAGCATCGGATGGCCGGCGAGGTCGTACTGGGTGGTGAGCGAATTGACCGGCGCTCTCGTGTCGATCGCCTGCCCGTGCGACGCGGCGGCAACCGGTCCTGGCGAGTACACGCCGTCGACCGCGCCGGCATCGACGGTCAGCGTCATGTCGCCCAGCGGGACGTCGTTCGCCGGCGTGACGACCACGTCATAAGTGCTGCCGTTCGTGCCGGCCCGGGGAGTGACCGAGTCGATGCGCCCGTTGGTGACCGACAGGTCCGACGGATCGGTGCCCAGGCCGGTGACGGCCTGGTCGAACGTCAGCGTGAAGGTCACCGGACCGTTGGCGATGTCGTGCGCGTTGGTGACGTTGTCGACGAAGCCGCTCAGCGACGGCGGCGGGACGCGCGTGTCGAACGGCTGCGGCAGCGTGTCGGCGTTCGCCAGCGCGTTGCCGGCCGCGTCGATCGCGCTGCCGGCTGCCACCGACACGTTCATCGTGCCGCTGTTGTTGCCCGGCGGGTCGACGAGCAGCGTGTACACGGCGCCCGAGCCGCCGAGCTGCCCCACGACCGTGCCGCTGTCCAGCGCGATGTCCTCCAGCGTGAAACCCGTCATCGACTCCGAGAACGTGAACGTGAACGTCGTGCGACCGTGCGCCGTCGCGCCGCCGTCGCTGGTGATGTCCAGCGTCGGCGCCACCGTGTCGTAGCGCTGCGACTGCGAATCGGCGCCGCTCGGGTTGCCGCCGGCATCCAGCGCCGCGCCGGCGGACACGCTGACGCTGATCGTGTCTTCCGAGTTGCCGGTCGGCAGGTTGACCAGCAAGTGGTACGTGCTGCCGTTGCCGGTCAGCGACCCGACCGTGCCGCCGCCCGTCACCGTGATGTCCGACGCCGTGAACCCGGTGACCGGTTCGTTGAAAGTGAAGGTGAACAGCACGGCCTGGTTGGTCGCGCTGCCGCTCGCGTTGTCGCTGATGTCCAGCGTCGGCGCGACCGTATCGATGGCGAACTGGTGCGTGCTGGCCGACGAGGCGCTGCCGCTGGCCTCGCTGGTGGTCGCGCCCTGCGGCACCGTCACGATCAACGAATGACCCTGGCCGGGCGTCGGCGTGACCGTCAGCGTATAGGTGCTCGCGTCGATCGCCGTGAACGCGCCCGCGGTGCCGCCGCTGACCGTGATGTCCGACGCGGTGAAGCCCTGGACCGCTTCGCTGAACGAGAAGGTCAGCAGGACCGGATGGTTGGCGGCCGCCGTCGTCAGGTCGTCCGAGATCAGCACGCCGGGATTCTGCGCGGCGATGACGATCGAGCGCTCGGCCGACGCCAGGTTGCCGAACGCGTCGGCGGCCGTCGCGCGCACCTGCCACGCGCCGTCGCCCGGCAACTGGCCCGACGCGAAATGGGTCGACCATCGGCCGCCGGCGTCGGTGGCCACGGTCTGCGAGATCGCGCCGATGCTGACGGTCATCGAGGTGCCGGCCTCGGCCGTCCCCGAGACCGTCACGCCCGCGGCCTTCTCGTTGGCGCTGACGAGGTTGTCGGCGGCGATCGCGTCGATCGTCGGCGCCGGCGTGAACGTATCGATGACCAGTTGCCGCGAGATCTCGGCCGCGGCGTTGTTCTCGATCGAACGCACGGTCACCGTGTAGCTGCCGTCGGGCAGGCCGCCGGCGGGCAGGCGCGACGCCGACGTCGGCGTCACCGCGCCGGTGTCCAGCGTCCAGTTGCCGTCGGCATTGGCCGTCACGCCGTAGCTGACCATCGCCATGTCCGGGCTGCTGATCGCCACCGACAGCCTCGCGTTCGACGAGGCGCGCCCGGCGATGAGCGGCGTCGCGTCATTGGTCTGCGTGGCGGAGGTGATCGACACCGATTGCGACACGCCGCCGTCGCCGCCGGATGAGCCGCCGCCGCCACCACCACCACCACCGCCGCCGGCCGCGGCCAGGCCCACGCCGACCAGCGCCAGGCCGCCGATCTTCACGCCGGTGCCCAGGCCCTCGGCCGACATCGGCGTGATCGACGACGCCAGCGGCGCCGTCGAATACATGAGGAAGCCGCCGTCCGGCATCGCCGCCAGCGGCTGCGAGGCCGGCGTGATCTGCGTGCCGACCGGCGCGCCGAGCCCGTCGACGGCCAGGTTGCAGGCGTTGTCGGCCGGGCAGCGCGTGAAGAAGCTCTCGAACTCGACGACCGTCCTGTCGGGCAGGTCTTCGATGATCAGGTCGTCGCCGACCCGCTTGACCCGGGCCTCGGTCGCGCCTTGCAGCGAGCTGTCGTCGACGATCCGGTACGTGGTGCCGGGCTCGGCGGGAAAGCGGTTGCGTCCGATCTCCAGCGGCAGGCGCTGCACGACACCGCGCGCGCTGGTCGCCTCGAGAATGAGTGCCATCGTTCGATTCCCCCCGGGGCCCGCGGCGGCAGGACCCGGGGCGTCGTCATGTGATGCTTCAGATCGCGGCGATCGACACCGAATCCAGCAGGGTCGAGTTGCCTGCCCGGTCCTGGATCGTCACATGATACGTGTACTGCTCGCCGGTCACGACCGTCGCGTCGACTGTCGTCTGGCTGGTGCCGTCCCACGTCAACGGGACGATATTGTTCTGCGAGTCGGTGCGAGTGAAGCTGGTCACCGTCTCCGCGTTGTTGCTGCCGGTTTCCAGCACGTCCGACAGTGTCAGCGTGATCGATCCGGCACTGGCCGAGCCGTTCAATGCCGTTTGCGCCGGTGCCACGTTGTCGACCGCCTGCGAGTGCGTGGCCGTGCCATCCGGGCCGGTCGTCGACGTGCCGGTTACGCCGTTCGCATTGACCGATACCGTGACATCCTCGCCGTTCAAGCCGGGGGCCGGCGTCACGTCGATCGAATAGCTGCTGCCGTTGCCCGATAGGGTACCGAGCACGCCATTGTTCACCGTCAGGTCGCTGGCGTCGAAGCCGGTCACGTCCTGGTCGAACGCGAACGTGAACGTGATGGTTCCGTTGTTGGTGACGGCGTCCGGTGTGGTGTCGTCGATGGTGACCGTCGGCGCGGGCGTGGGAAGCGGCACCGGAATCGTGTCGACGTCCTGCGAGGCCGTCGCCGCGGCGATGCCATTGCCCGCCGCGTCGTGGGCGGCGCCCGCGGCGATGCCGATGTCGATCGGCGTCGTCGAATTCTCCGGCGGCGTGACCAGGAACTGGTAAGTGCCGCCGGATCCGCTGAAATTGGCCGCCGTGGCGGTACCGCCGGTCACGGCGATGTCGCTGAAGTCGAAGTCGCTGACCGTTTCCGAGAACGTGAACGTGAAGGTCACGGGACCGGAGGCGGTACCGGTGACATCGTCGGTGATGCTCAGCGTCGGCGGCGCCGTGTCATAAGCCTGCGTGGTCGACTCACCGGCCGAGTTGGTGATCGTGCCGCCGACGCCGGTGAACGCGTTGGCCGGGACGGATACGTTCACATCTCCCGACGATCCGGCAGGCGGCGTGACGACCAGCGTGTAGTGCGTGTCGTCCACTCGCGTGAACGTGCCTTTGGTGCCGTTGCTGACGGTCACGTCGCCGTCGTCGAACCCGGCGACGGGCTTGCTGAACGTGAACGTGAACGTGATCGGGCCGTTGGCGGTGCCCGAGACGTCGTCGCTGATCGCCAGCGTCGGCGGCGTCACGTTGTTGAACGCCACCGAATCCGATTCGGCCGCGTGCGTATTGCCGGCGGCGTCGAAGGCGGCTCCGGTCGGCACCGACACCGATATCGTTCCGCTGGCGTCGCTCGCCGGCGTGACGGTCAGTAGATAGACGGTCGAGCTGTCCGCGTTCAACGCGCCGGCGGAGCCGCCGCTGACGCCGATGTCCGATAGCTCGAACCCGCTGACGGGCTCACTGAACGTGAAGGTGAAGACGTATGCGCCCGGCGTCGACGCCGAGGCCTCGTGGGAAATCGCCAGCGTCGGCGGCTGCGTATCGAAGGGCTGCGAATGCGACGTCGCGCTGGTGTTGGTATTGCCCGCCGCATCGCTATAGGCGTTGGCCGTCACGTTCAGCGTGATCATCCCGCTCGAATTGGCGGTGGGCGTCACCTCCAGCGTGTAGCTGCGGCCGTCGCTGGCGGGTGTGAAGGCGCCCTTGCTGCCGTTGACGACGCTGATGTCACCGCTGGTGAAACCGGTGACGGGCTCGTCGAACGTGAACGTGAAGACGACGCTGCCGTTGGCGGTCCCGCTGACGTTGTCGCTGATCGTCAGCGTCGGCGCGGCGGTATCGATCGTCACCGTCTGCACGTTGCTGGCGAGCGTTGGATTGCCGATCTCGTTGGTCGCGGCCCCGGCAGCGACCGAGACCGACAGCGTGCCGGTCGCGACGTTCGCGGGCGGCGTGACGACCAGCGTGTAGTGCGTGCCGTCGACCTGCGTGAACGTGCCTGCCGTGCCGCCGCGGACCGTGATGTCTTCGGCGCTGAAGCCATTGACCGGTTCGCTGAACGTGAACGTGAACGTCACCGGCTTGTTGGTCGTGCCGCCCGAGTCGTTGGAGATCAGCACGCCGGGATTGACCGCCGCGACGATGACCGGGCGGCTGGCGACCGCCGGCGGGTTGCCCAGTGCGTCGACGGCCGAGGCCTGGACCTCCGTCGAGCCGTCGCCCGGCACCTCGGCCGGCGAGAAGCTCGTGGCCCAGCGGCCGTCGGCGCCCGCCGTGACCGTGTGCGAGGCGGCTCCCCAGGTGACCGTGACCGTGCTGCCCGCTTCGGCCGAGCCCGCCACGGCGACGCCGGCGGTTTTCTCCGCCGCGTTGACCAGGCCGTCGTTCGCGATCGCGTCGATCGTCGGCATGTCGGTGATCGTATCGATGCGTATCGATGAGGCGATCTCCGATGCGGCGTTGTTGACGATCGTGCGGACCGTGACCGTGTAGTCGCCTTGTGGCAGCCCGGTGTCGGGCAGCGTCGCCACCGACGATGGACGGACCGCGCCGAGGTCCAGCAGCCAGTTGCCGTCGGCATCCGCGGTGATGTTGTAGATCACCGTCGTGATCGTCGGGCCGCTGATCGAGATCGCCAGCGGCGCGTTCGACGACGCCTTGCCGGTGATCTGCGGCGTGGCGTCGTTGGTGAGGGCGGCGCTGGTCACCGACAGCGGCTGCGTCACGCCGACCGGCGTCGAGTCGCCCCCGCCGCCCCCGCCGCCGCCTCCTCCGGCCGCCGCCAGCCCGACCCCCACCAGCGCCAGCCCGCCGATCTTCACGCCCATGCCGGCGCCCTCGGCGGCCATCGGCGTGATGCTCGAGGCCTCGGGCGCGGCCGACATCAGGAAGCTGCCGTCGGTCATCGCCGCCACCGGCTGCGAGGCGGGCGTGATCTCGGCGGCGCCGCCGCCCAGGCCCTCCATCGACAGCGCGCACGATTGCTCGGGCGTGCAGCGGGTGAAGAAGCCGTCGAACTCGACGACCGTCTGGTCGGGCAGGTCCTCGACGACCAGGTCGTCGCCGATGCGGCGGGCCTTGGCCTCGGGCTTCGAGGCGCCGAGACCGTCGTCGACGATCCGGTACTTGAAGCCGGGCTCCGCGACGAAGCGGTTGCGTCCGACCTCCACGGGCTGGCGAACGACGAGACCCTGGGGGTTGACCTTCTCCAATACCAACGCCATTGGCTTTCTCCGAATCGCCGGGCCGCGGCGGGCCCCGCATCAGCGAGTCATCACGAGCGAACACGGCCCCGCGCCCGTGGCGAGCGCCGGGAATCATCCTGCGAGGATCGAGCGCCCGCCGCCGGCGCCCGGGCGGTGCCGGGAAGGCGGCCGGACGGGAAGGGCGGCAAGGCGACCATCCGCAGGGTTTCCCCACCCCGTGGGGGACAATGCGCGCCGGGGTGATCCGCCCGAAACGGGCGGCGTCTCAGAATCTGTGAACGAATCGGACGCGCCGCTCGGCCGCGTCCGATTCGTTCACAGATTCTCAGTAGGCCTGCGGATCCTTGAAGACCTGCGCCACCGTTTTATAGATGATCCACAGGTCCAGGCGCAGTGACCATTTGCGCAGATATTCGAGATCGTACTTGATCCGCAGCTCCATCTTGTCGACGGTGTCGGTCTCGCCGCGCGCGCCGCTGATCTGGGCCAGGCCCGTGATGCCCGGCTTGACCTTGTGCCGGATCATGTACCCCTTGACCAGCGACCGGTACATCTCGTTGTGCGAGACCGCGTGCGGCCGCGGGCCGACGACGCTCATCTTGCCTTGCAGCACGTTGAAGAACTGTGGCAACTCGTCTAGCGAGGTGCGGCGCAGGAAGCGCCCGAGCGGCGTGATCCGGTCGTCGTCCTTGGTCGCCTGCTTGACGTTGGGGCCGTCCTCGGCGACCTTCATCGACCGGAACTTCCAGACGATGATCTCCTGGCCGTCCAGGCCGAAGCGGCGCTGCTTGAACAGCACCGGCCCCGGCATCGTCAGCTTGATCGCCAGCGCCACGGCGATCATCAGCGGCGAGGTCAGGATCACGGCCGTCAGCGCGATGCACATGTCCGACAGGCGCTTGATCGCATTGGTCGTGCCGTGGAACGGCGTTTCGCAGACGGCCACGACCGGCAGGCCGACGACGGTGTCGATGCGCGCCTGGATCAAGTCCAGCATGAACACGTCGGGCACGAAGTAGATCGACGCGGTCGTGTCGCGCAGGCCGTCCAGCAGCTTGAGGATCCGCGGCTGCGAAGCCATCGGCAGCGCGATGAAGATCTGGTGGACGCGGTGGTTGCGGGCGAAATCCGCGACGGCGTCGACGCCGCCGAGCAGTGGCGCTTCGGTGATGTCGCCCAGCCGGCTGACGGCCCGGTCGTCGAAGAAGCCGGCGATGTACGTCTGCGCGAGCGGGTCGGCGCTGATCGACTGCGCCAGCGTGCGACCCAGCTTGTTGGCGCCGACGATGATCGCGACGTGCTCGCCGCCCAGCGCGACCAGGCGCGGCAGCACGTACGGCAGCAGCACGTGCACGCAGATCTGCGAGAACGGCGTCAGCACGACCCAGGTGGCCAGCACGTTCGGATCGAACTCGCGCATCGTGTTCGAAATCAGTCCGAATACCAGCAGGATGCCGATGATCAGGCCCCAGGTTCCGGTAATCTGGCGGAACAGACCGGGTGTCTTGTGGCTCAGCGGCAGATCGCTCGACGGCATGATCACGAAGGCGACGAACGCCAGGATCAGCTCGGGCTGGTCGATCTGCCCGCCCCAGATCCATGTGGCGAGAAAAAGACAGGCGGCCGCCAGACTCCTGTCCAACAGGATCTGGAACAAGCCCAGCAAACTCTGATTGCCCGTGCGTACCGTGGCGGTTCCAGGCGACATGTGTCCTATTCTTGACAGTGCCATGCGAAGCTTTTCATGGAAAAAAGGGCCAAAAGCTGATAACTTGCAGCCGATTCAAGACGTTACTCGTGCTACCTGCCACTGATAGGCAGGTTCCGCCATGGTCCGGCGCTGCCGAGGATATAACAAGGTAATTCTTCTCAAGGGATGCAAATGAGAAACAGGGCGCTTGCTCGCAGCTTCGCAATCTGGTCGGCCGCCGCGTTGGTGCCGGTCGCCGCATGGGCTCAGCCGATCGTTCCCCCGGCGCCGGAGCTGACCAACGTGCCGACGGACCAGAATGTCCTGCGTTTCAATGCCGGTGCCAATCTCGAACACCATAGCAATGTCACGGGTTTGGGCAAGGGCGTCGACCCCCAGCCGATCTATGGCAAGAGTTCACGTAGCGACACGATCCTGCGCGGCGTCTTCGGCGTCACCTACGACCAGATGTTCAGCCTGCAGCGGCTGACGCTCGAAGCCCGGCTCGAACCCGCCAAGTATTTTAGTTACTCGCAGTTCGACTACCTTGGCTACTCGGGTCGCGCGAACCTCGACTGGGCGATCGGCAACGCCGTGTACGGCACGCTCGGCGTGCGCGCCGCCCAGGTGCTGACCTCGGTGCTGTCGAACGCGACCGGCAGTCGCAACCTCGAGCGCCGCAACACGCTGTACGGCTCGGCGGGCCTGCGCCTGACGCCCAGCACCTCGGTGTTCGTCGGCGCCGATACCACGAAGCTCGACAACTCCGAGGAATTCTTCCGCTCGGCCGACAACCGCGTGGACGGCTTCGAGACCGGCCTTCGCTATGCGCCGGGCACCGGCACCGACCTGGCGCTCGTCTATCGCCACCAGAAGTCCGACTACGAGAACGACCAGCTCTACGATTCGCTGGGCAACGTGCTGCCGCCCGGTGTCACGGTCAACAACTCGTACAAGCAGAACGCCGGGCTGGTGCGGCTGACGGTCAGCCCGTCCGAGGACACGCGGATCTCCGGCGAGTTCGGCTACACGAAGCGCAAGTACGATTCGTTCTCGCAGCGGGACTACTCGGGCCCGACAGCGTTGCTGACGCTGGCCTGGCGTCCGAGCGGCGCGTTCTACATGAACGCCGAGCTCGAGCGCAACATCGCCAGCACGCTGTATCTGACGTCCAACTACATCCAGGTCACCGAGATCCGCTTGCTGCCGGTCATCGTGCTGACCGGCAAGACCCGGCTGAACGGGCGTTTCGCGTATTCGCAGCAGGAGTACAAGGGTGACTCGGGCCTGCTGGCGACCAGCGGGCCGGTGCGCAAGGACGATGTCTACACGTATGGCGTCCAGCTCGCCTATGACTACAGCCGCGGTCTGGCGTTCACGCTCGATCTGCGCCGCCTGCAGCGCAAGTCCAACTACGATGGGCTCGATTTCTCGGACAACGTCATCGGCGTCGGCGTGACTGCGCGCTTCTGATGTCGTCGCGCAACGGGCATCCGTCCCGGATGTCCGTTGCGCCAGCCAGCGAACCGGCCCTTCGGCCGGTTTTTCGCATCGGCGTCGCGCTCCGGATGGCGTCTGGTCGTCAGCGGCTGGGGGCCGCTGAGCATTCGATCACATGATCCGGCAGTGGCGAAGAGTATATTCGCGCTGTAAATTTCCCCAACGATTCCACACCGACGATAGGCCACGCCGCGGCCGCGACTTCAAAGGTATCGGATGCAAACAATGCTCAAATTGCTCGTCAAGCTCTTTTCCGTTGCTGGCCTGCTGTTCTGGCTCGGAGGCGCGCAGGCGCAGTCGATGCCGGCCGGCCCCTCCGCCGCCGGGCCGGCCAGCGCCGCCTCCCGCGACGACTATCTGGTCGGCGCCGGGGACGTCGTCCGGATCACCGTGTTCCAGAACCGCGACCTCGACGTCGAGGCCCGCGTGTCGGAGAACGGCGTCATCTCGTTCCCGCTGGTCGGCGTGGTCAAGATCGGTGGCCTGTCGCCGACGGCGGCCGAGCAGCTCATCGCCAAGCGCCTGAAGGACGGCAACTTCCTGCAGAACCCGCAGGTCACGCTGAACATCACGCAGTTCCGCAGCCAGCAGGTCGCGGTGCTCGGCAACGTCACCCGCGCCGGCCGCTATCCGCTGGAGACCACCGGCATGCGGTTGTCCGAGGTGCTGGCGCTGGCCGGCGGCGTCGCGCCGACGGGGGCCGACGAGGTCATCGTCGTGACCGGCCGCGAGGGCCGGATGCAGCGGATCGAGGTCGACCTGGTCGATCTGTTCGCCGGCGGCGACCTGACCAAGGACCTGGTGATGCGCGCCGGCGACGTGATCTTCGTCAACCGCGCGCCCAACTACTACATCTACGGGCAGGTCCAGCGCCCGGGCATGTACGTGGTCGACCGCGGCATGACGGTCGCGCAGGCGATCGCCAAGGGCGGCGGCCTGACGCTGCGCGGCACCGACAAGGGCGTGCGGATCCAGCGCCGCTACGCGAACAAGAGCGTCCAGGTCATCGAGCCCAAGCTCGAGGATCCGATCCGCCCTGACGACCTCGTGTTCGTGCGCGAAAGCATCTTCTGATCGCGCGCGGATCGATCGATTCCGCGCCCGAAGGCCCGGCGGTTCAACGATCCGCCGGGCCTTCGTCGTTTTCGGTCGCGTCGGGCACGTAGATGATCTCCCCGCTCTCGAGCCGGTAGGCGGTGCCGACGCGCTGCCCCTGGCGGGCGCTGCCGCTCTCGGCTTTGGCATCGCCGGCGACGTAGCGCGACACCTTGCCGCCTTCGCGCGTGATGATCTCCATGTCCGGGCGGCCCGGGTTCTTGACGACCGTGAAGTCCTTGGCCGTCAGCATGTCGGCGATGCGCAGGTTCGACACCAGCGCGATCATCAGCGCCAGCGCGAAGACCAGCGCGACGTCGAACAGGTTGATCAGGAAGCCCATCGGGTCCATGTCGTCGCCGTCGCCGCCCCTCAGGCCGCCGCCGCGCAGCAGCGAACGGCGCCGGCTCATGATGCACCCCGCAGGCGGGCGCTGACCCATTCGAGCAGCGACAGGTCGTCCATCGCCCAGCGTTGCGAGGCCTGGTGCAGCAGGAAACCGATCGCGCCGATCACCAGGCCGACGACGGTCGTGGCGAACGCGACTTCCATCTTGCGTGCCAGTACCGCGATGTCGCCGGCGGCCAGCGCGACCAGCGCGGGTCCCAAGGGGATCAGCGTCCCCATCAGGCCCAGCAGCGGCCCGATCCGCGTCATCGTGCGGAACAGCGCCAGCCGGCGGTCGGCGGCCTGCTCGAACTCGGTCACCACGCGCTCGTGCCAGGCGGCA
>JASGFT010000067.1:0-24718 GCA_047605425.1 Burkholderiaceae bacterium
CGACGGCGCGCCGCGGATCGCCGCGCCGGCGCGGGCCGCCGACCGGGCGCTAGCCGCCGAACCGGCGGCGCATGTCGAATTCCTCTCCGAGGGCATCGAACGCCCTCCCAGGTCCTCGCTCGCCTGACCCGTGGAAGAGGGCGGACCGGCGCGAAGGTGCCCGGCCCGCCATGTCGGGCGCGTGCCGTGAGCGCTCGCCCGGTCCGCGGCGTCGCGCCGGCGCGTGCTCGCGCCGCCGACGTCCGGGCCGACGCAATGGAGAGGAATCCGATGATCGATGGACAACGGCCGCGCCCGGTACCGGGGCGCGGCATCCTGGCGGGCGTGGCGCTCGCGCTGCTCGGCGGCTGCGCCGGGTTTTCGGCGGACGGCGGGCTGGACGCCGTGCGCCAGACCACGGCCCGTCATCTGCCGCGGCAGCAGCTCGAATGGCTGAAGGAGCCCGCGCAGCGCGAGGCGGCCGCGGCGCGCGTCGACGCGCTGCTGGCCGCGCCGCTCGGCATCGACGATGCCGTGCAGGTCGCGCTGCTGAACCACCGCGGCGTGCAGGCCGCGCTGCAGGAGCTGGGCATCAGCGAGGCGCAGGCCGTGCAGGCCGGCCGCCTGCCCAATCCGCGTTTCACGATGCTGCGGGCGCGGCGCGACGGCGACTACAAGATCGAGCAAGCCCTGACCTGGAACCTGTTCTCGCTGGTGTCGATGCCGCTGGCCGGCCGGATCGAGCAGCACCGCTTCGCGCAGACGCAGCGCTGGGTCGCCGGCGAGGTGCTGGGCGTCGCGCAGGCGACGCGCAAGGCCTGGCTCGCGCTCGTCGCCGCCCGGCAGGAGCTCGACTACCGCCGCCAGGTGCTCGACGCCGCGCAGGCGGGCGCCGACCTGGCCGAGCGCATGCGCCGGGCGGGCAACTGGAGCGCGCTGTCCGAGGCCCGCGAGCGCGGCTTCCTGGCCGACGCGCGGATCGCGCTCAAGCAAGCCGAGGCGCGCGAGATCGCCGCCACCGAAAGGCTGGTGCGCGTGCTGGGTCTCGAGGACGGGCAGCGCCTGGCCTTGCCGCCTCGTCTGCCCGATCCGCCGCCCGGCATCGACGCGCTGCCCGACGTCGAGCGGCAGGCGCTGGCCGAGCGGCTCGACCTGCAGGCGATCAGGCTCGAGACCGAGGCCTTGGCCGGCCAGCTCGGCCTGACGCGCGTCTCGCGTTTCGTCGACGTGCTCGAGCTCGGTCCGGCCCGCGTGCTCGAAGGCGAGCGCTCGGCGCCGTACAAGAACGGCTACGAGATCGCGTTCGAGCTGCCGCTGTTCGACGGGGGCGGCGCCCGGCGGGCGCGGGCCGAGGCCGTGTACCGGCAGTCGCTGGACCGCGCGGCGCAGCGGGTGATCGACGCGCGCTCGCAGGTGCGGCAGGCCTGGTCCGCTTACCGGATCCGCCACGAGCTGGTCGCGCACTACCGGGACGACGTCGTTCCGTTGCGCCGACGCATCGCCGACGAGAACCTGCTGCGCTACAACGCGATGCTGATCGGCGTGTTCGACCTGCTGGCCGACGCGCGCCAGCAGATCCTGACGACGGTCCGCTACATCGACGCGCTGCGCGACTTCTGGATCGCCGACGCCGATCTCCGGCTGGCGCTGATCGGTCCGCCGTCGGGCGGCGGCTGGGCGCTGGCGTCGGCCGGCGCGGCCGGCGGCGAAACCGGGATCGATGGCTTCGGCGCCGACGGTGGTGCGGCGGCCGAGCAAGGGGAGGACGCGCGATGAACGACGTTCGCGATCTCCGCGATCTCCGCGGTCCGCGTGATCCATATGATGCTCGCGACTCCCGCGACTCCCGCGACTCCCGCGACTCCCGCGACTCCCGCGACTCCCGCGACTCCCGCGACTCCCGAGATTCCCGAGATTCCCGAGATTCCCGAGATTCCCGAGATTCCCGAGATTCCCGCGGCCTCGTTGCCGCGCGGCGGCGATTCCTGCGCGGGGCCGCGGGCGCGGCCGGTGCCGTGCTGGCGTCCGGAGGATTCGCCGCCTCGGCGGGCGCCGCGCCGGCACGGCCGACGGCCGCGGTTGCCGGCGATCCGGTCCGCGCGCCGAGCCTGCTCGGCCTGCCCGAGCCGGTATTCCGCGACGACGCGCGGACGATGCCGCCGCTGGCGCCGCCGAACGGCCGCCCGTACCGGCCGGTGACGACGCTCAACGGCTGGACGCTGCCGTGGCGGATGCGCGGCGGGGTCAAGGAATTCCACCTGGTGGCCGAGCCGGTCGTGCGCGAGCTGTCGCCCGGCACCCGGGCGAACCTGTGGGGTTACAACGGCCAGTCGCCGGGGCCGACGATCGAGGCCGTCGAAGGCGATCGCGTCCGTCTGTTCGTGACCAATCGGCTGCCCGAGCCGACCAGCGTGCACTGGCACGGCCAGCGCCTGCCCAACGGCATGGACGGGGTCGCCGGCCTGACGCAGCCGCCGATCGCGCCCGGCAAGACCTTCGTCTACGAGTTCGTCGCGCGGCGTCCCGGCACGTTCATGTACCACCCGCACGCCGACGAGATGACGCAGATGGCGATGGGCATGATGGGCTTCTGGGTCACGCATCCGCGGGGGCGCCATCCGCTGATCGCCGACGCCGATCGCGATTTCGTCTTCCTGATGAGCGCGTACGACATCGATCCGGGCAGCTACACGCCGAAGATCTCGACGATGCTCGACTTCAACCTGTGGACCTGGAACAGCCGGATCTTTCCGGGCATCGATCCGCTGGTCGTGCGCCAGGGCGAGCGCGTGCGGATCCGGATCGGCAACCTGACGATGACCAATCATCCGATCCATCTGCACGGCCACGAGTTCACGGTGACCGGCACCGACGGCGGGCCGGTGCCGTTGGCCGCTCGCTGGCCGGAGGTGACGGTCGACGTCGCGGTCGGGCAGATGCGCCAGGTCGAATTCGTCGCCGACGAGGCCGGCCACTGGGCGCTGCACTGCCACAAGAGCCATCACACGATGAACGCGATGGGGCACGAGGTGCCGACGATGATCGGCGTCGATTCGCGCGGCGTGGCCGAGAAGCTGTCGCGGCTGATCCCCGGCTACATGGCGATGGGCGAGACCGGCATGGGCGAGATGGCCGACATGCCGATGCCGCGGCCCGGAAACACCGAGGCGATGATGGCCGGGCAGGGACCGTTCGGCGCGGTCGGGATGGGAGGCATGTTCAGCGTGCTGACCGTGCAGCCGCGTTCGCGAGCGGAGCGGGCCGCGAGCGCTCCGGGCGGGTCCGGACATCCGTCTCAGCGCAGCGTGCGCGAATGGGACGGGCCGCCGCCCGAGTTGCCGCCGCCCCAGCCGGCCGTGGGGAGCGGCAGCGCCGCCGAGCCGCCCGCCGCGGCATCGGCCGGCGGCCATGCCCCCGACCATCAGCCGTCCGGCCATCACTCGCATCACCACTGAGCCTGAAAGCCGCGTCGAGCCCCGCCATCCGGACGCGTTGAGCGTCGGAGGCGGGGTAAGCGGGGCAGGCAGGGTAGCGGGGTAGCGGGGTAGCGGGGCAAGCGGGGCAAGCGGGGCAAGCGGGACAGGCGGGACAGGCGGGACAGGCGGGACAGGCGGGACAGGCGGGAGTGTGCCCGCCGACGATGCGCCGGTCCGCCGGTCCGCCGGTCCGCTGGGCTGCCGGTCCGCTGCCCCGCTGCCCCGCCAGCCCGCCAGCCCGCCAGCCCGCCAGCCTGCCAGCCCGCCATCCCCGGCTTTCGATCTGCGGACAAACCCCCGGGTCACCTGTCAGACTCTCGGCCATGCACACCGTCGAGATCGTCCTGCTGGTGGTCCTGCTCGGGGCCCTGACCGGCATCGTCGCGCGCTACCTGCGCGCCATTCCGCTGCCGCTGATCCAGATCGGCCTCGGCGCGTTGCTGTCCTGGCCGCAGGACGGGCTGCACATCGACTTCGATCCGGAGCTGTTCCTCGCGCTGTTCATCCCGCCGCTGCTGTTCGCCGACGGCTGGCGAATCCCCAAGCGCGAGTTCTTCGAGTTGAAGGTGCCGATCCTGCGGCTGGCGTTCGGGCTGGTGCTGTTCACCGTGCTCGGGCTGGGCACGCTGATCCACTGGATGATCCCCGAGGTGCCGCTGGGCGTGGCCTTCGCGCTGGCCGCGGTGGTGTCGCCCACCGACGCCGTGGCGGTGTCGGCGATCACGCGCAACCTGGGCATGCCGGCGCGCACGCTGCACGTGCTGCAGGGCGAATCGCTGCTGAACGACGCGTCCGGCCTGGTCGCGCTGAAGTTCGCCGTGGCCGCGACGCTGACCGGCGTGTTTTCCTGGACCGACGCGGTGCGCGATTTCCTGTGGGTGGCGCTCGGCGGCCTGGGCGTGGGGGCGTTGATCGGCTGGGGTTTCGCCGTCGCCCGCGATACGGTCACGCGCCGCGTCGGCGACGTCGCCGCCACGCAGATGGTGCTGCTGCTGGTGTTGCTGCCTTTCGCCGCCTACCTGCTGTCCGAGCATCTGGGCGTCTCGGGCATCCTGGCCGCGGTCGCCGCCGGTTTCACGACCAACTACGCCGACCTGCGCCGTAGCGAATTCATCGTCGAGCGCATCCAGGCCGAAGGGGCGTGGACGATGATGGAATCGGCGTTCAACGGCGCGGTGTTCCTGCTGCTGGGCCTGCAGCTACCGTCGATCGTCGGCAGCACGCTGCGAGAGGCCGGCGGGCAGTGGTGGCTGCCGGTCGGCCAGGCGGTGGCGATCAGCATCGGCCTGTTGGGCCTGCGCTGGATCTGGCTGTCGCTCGGCGTGCGCCGCAGCCTGTGGCGCGCGCACGAGCGCGGCCACATGGCCGAACAGCCGACGCCGGTGCTGACGCTGGCGACCACGCTGGCCGGCATCCGCGGCGCCGTCACGCTGGCCGGCGCGTTGTCGGTGCCGCTGGTGATGTCCGACGGTACGCCGTTCCCGGGGCGCGACCAGTTGATCTTCCTGGCCACCGGCACGATCCTGTGCACGCTGGTCATCGGCAGCATCGGCCTGCCGCTGGTGCTGCGCCGCCTGCCGCCGGCCGGCGAGCCGCTGTCGGCACGCGAGGAGCGCGAGGCCCGGCTCGCGGCCTGCCGGGCCGCGATCGATTTCCTGGCGCAGCCGCCGCGGCACGCGCGCGACCACGATCCGGCCTGGCCCGCCCAGTACCAGGAGGCCGCGGGGCGGCTGACGCAGGACTACCGCAAGCGCATCGACATGCTCGACGACCCGGTCGCGCCGCAGACGCCCGAGGCGCAGGCCGAGTCGCCCGAGGCCGTGCGCCAGCGCCGCCAGCGCTACCTGGTGGAGATGGAGCTGCGCCTGGACGCGCTGCGCGCCGAGCGCGAGGCGCTGTACGCCGAACGCCATGCGCACCGCATCAATGACGAATCGCTGCGCACGCTGGTGGCCGAGCTCGACCTGTCCGAGGTATCGCTGCGCAAGCGCGTGGCGGTGGCGCGCAGCGCGCTGGGATTGCCGACGGGCGAAGCGGCCGAATAGGGCTTCGCTCCTTGGCGTGGGCTCGACCTTGGCTTGAACAGCGCCTGATCCATCAATCCCCGCGCGGCTCGGCGTGCCGCGCATCGCCCGGCTCGATCGGCGGCTCCCGGCGTGTCGCGCTCGATGATCGCCGCCGATGCTCGGCCGTCGGCGCAAGGAGCCCGGGGTCCGGTCGACAACACGTGAACGCAGTCGCGGCAGGGCATGGCGCGGGTGCCGCGAGGGGGCGGTGTCGACATCGCTGCCGCTCGCGCGCCCCAGGGGTGCGCGCCTGATGGCCGTCGTACCTCGCGGGCCGTACCATACCCGCCAACCACCGTTTCAAGACGGAGCGATGCCGGAGCCATCTCGAATGCCTTGCCCCAGTATGTTGAACGATTCATCGGTCGACGACGGCCGCGGCTATCACCCCGAGGCGTATCAGCGCGACGACGTCATCGGCCAGTGGCAGGCGATCGCGCGGCGCCAGCACGCCAAGGACCGTGTGCTGATCCCGCTGCTCGCCCAGCATTTCGTGCCGGGCCGGCTGCTCGAGCTGGGCGCCGGCGTCGGCCAGTTGTCGCTGATGCTGCGTGATCTGGGCTGGGACACGGTGTCGTCGGATTTCCAGCCGGTCTTCGTCGAGCACCAGCGCTCGCTGGGGCTCGAAGCCCACGTCGTCGACGCGACGGACATCGAGCACGCCGGCCTCGGGCAGTTCGACAACCTGTTCAGCCACAGCATCACGCCGTTCATCACCCACGACTACGACATCGTCGCCAAGACCTATCGCTCGACCCGCCAGGCGCTGACGCCCGGCGGCGTGATGGTCATGGTGCACGCGATGGAGAAGTGGCGCGACGTCGCGGCCGAGATGCGGCGCCACCAGGCGCTCGCGCGCCAGGCCGGCTATGCGCGCGTGCAGGTGTTCCGCAACCAGTTGCTGCCTTCCGCCGCGTATCGCCCGCCGTTCACCGCGCCGGCGCGCGCGGCCGAGCTGATGCTGGGCCGCCGGCTCGGCAGCCGCTTCGTGCTCGTGGCGAGTTGAGAATCCGAGGCCGCGCGAACGCTCGGCGGCCGGTCGGGCCGCGGCCGTCCCGGGCCTGTCCGGGCCGATCCGGCTGCCGCCATCCCCGGACCTTCCCGCGGCGCGACGTGACGGCCCGCCGCGCCGCGTTCTGAGGCTGAGAGTTTTTCGGCCCTGCCCGAATTGCTCTCAGCCTCTCAATGCGCGTCGGTCGCCGGCGCCGTCCGTTCGGCGTCGAACTCCTCTTCGGGGGGCAGCACCAGGTCGCGCGGCTTGATCAGCAGCGCGTAGATCGCCGGCAGCACCAGCAGCGTCAGCACCAGCGCCGAGATCAGCCCGCCGATGACGACGACGGCCAGCGGCCGCTGCGTTTCCGAGCCGATCGCCGTCGACGTGGCCATCGGCAGCAGGCCCAGCATCGCCAGCAGGCTCGTCATCAGCACGGTGCGCATCCGCACCAGCGCGCCCTCCTTGACGGCGCCGACGATGTCCACGCCCTCGCGCACGCGTTCGTTGAAGTACGTGACCATCACCACGCCGTTGAGCACCGCCTGGCCGAACAGCGCGATGAAGCCGACCGCCGCCGACACCGACAGCGGGATGCCGGTGACGAACAGCGCGAGGATCCCGCCGATCAGCGCCAGCGGGATGTTCAGCGTGATCACCACCGCGCTCTTGACCGAGCCGAACGCGTTGAACAGCAGCACGAAGATCAGCAGGATGCTGACCGGCACGATGACCGCCAGTCGTTTCATCGCGCGCTGCTGGCTCTCGAACTCGCCCGACCACGCCAGCTGGTAGCCCGGCGGCAGCTTGATCTCGTCGCGGACCTTGCGCTGCATGTCGGCGACGACGCTGCCCATGTCGCGGTCGCGGATGAACACGCCGACCGCGCGCACGCGCTTGCCGTCGTCGCGCGAGATGTTCATCGACCCGCCGACGGTGCGGAAGGTCGCGACCTCGGACAGCGGCACGAACGCGCCCGCCGGCGTGCTCAGCAGGATCGAAGGGATGCTGGCCAGCGTGCGCGCGGCCGAATCCAGCCGCACGGCGACGTCGAAGCGCCGTTCGCCTTCCCACAGCTCGGTGGCGGCCTTGCCGCCGAGCGCCATCTCGATCACGTCCTGGATGTCGGCGACGTTCAGGCCGTAGCGCGCGGCCTCCGAGCGCTGGATCTCGACCTGCACCTGCGGCAGCTCGCCCTCGCGGTCGATGAACGCCAGCGCGACGCCGGGGACGTTCTCGACCGCGTGCAGCAGCTTGCGGGTCTCGTCGCGCAGCACGGCCAGATCGTCGCCGAACAGCTTGATGACGATCTGGCCCTTGATCTGGGCGATGCTCTCGAGCACGTTGTCACGGATCGGCTGCGAGAAGCTGGCGTCCAGGCCCGGCAGGAACTCGACCTTGCGCTCCATCTCGCGCATCAGCGACGCCTTGGTCTCGCCCTTGCGCCATTCGTTCTCGGGCACCATCTCGACCAGGTACTCGGTCATGTTGATCGACTTCGGATCGGTGCCGTCCTCGGGCCGGCCGAGCTTGGAGATCACGGCCTTGATCTCGGGAATCTCGCGCAGCCGCGCGCGGATCTCGTGCGCGGTGGCGACCGCTTCGTCCAGCGAGACGCTGGCCGGCAGCGTCGCCGCGATCCAGATCGAGCCCTCGTTCAGCTCGGGCAGGAACTCGCTGCCCAGCTTGGGCACCAGCGCCAGCGACGCGACCAGCGCGACCACGGCGATGCCGATCACCTTGCGCGCGTGCGTGATCGACCACGCGACCAGCGGCTCGTAGCGGTTCTTCAGCCAGGTGACCAGCCGGTTGTCCTCGTGCGGGATCTTCTTGCCCAGCAACAGGTGGCACAGCACCGGCACCAGTGTCAGCGACAGGATCAGCGCGGTGATCAGCGCGGCGGTCACCGAATACGCCATCGGCGCGAAGATCCGGCCCTCGTGCCGTTGCAGCGTGAAGATCGGGATGTGCGCGGCGATGATGATCAGCATCGAGAACAGCGTCGGCCGCCCGACCTCGGACGCCGCCTCGAGGATCGTCCTGAGCCGCGCGCGGCGGTTGGCCGCGGTGCCGGCCTCCGACAGCCGGCGGAAGATGTTCTCGACGATGATGACCGCGCCGTCGACGATGATGCCGAAGTCCATCGCCCCGAGCGACAGCAGGTTGGCCGGGATGCCGATGAACGTGAGCCCCAGGAACGTGCCGAGCAGCGACAGCGGCATCATCAGCGCGACGATCAGCGCCGCGCGCAGGTTGCCCAGGAACACGAACAGCACCAGCGACACCAGCATCGCGCCTTCGACGAGGTTGCCGAACACCGTGTGCAGCGTCTTGCCGATCAGCCACGAGCGGTCGTAGAACGGCACGACCTGCACGCCCGGCGGCAGGATGCCGTTGTTCAACTGGTCGACCTTCTCCTTGATGCCCTCGAGCACGTCGGATGGGTTCTCGCCCTTGCGCATGATGACGATCGCGGTGACCGCGTCGTCGTCGTCGTCCTGGCCGGCGGCGCCCTGGCGCGGCACCTGGCCGACGGTGACGGTGGCGATGTGCTTGACCAGGATCGGCGTGCTGCTGCGCTCCTCGATGACGATGTTGCCGATGTCGTCGGGCGAGCGCAGCAGGCCGATGCCGCGGATCAGGTACTGCTGCTGGCCGTGGTTCAGGTAGCCGCCGCCGGCGTTGACGCTGCCGCGCTTGAGCGCGTCGAACAACTGCTGCAGCGTGATCTTGTAGTCCTTGAGCTTGTTCAGGTCGGGGTTGACCTCGTACTGCTTGATCCGCCCGCCCAGCGTGACGACCTCGGCGACGCCCGGCACCTGCTTGAGCTGGCGCACGGCGACCCAGTCCTGGATCGTGCGCAGCTCGGTCGAATCCAGGTGGTCGCCGCGCAGCCGGTAGCGGTAGACCTCGCCGATCGCCGTCGACAGCGGCGCCAGCTCGGTGGACGCGCCGTCCGGCAGGTCGATGCCGCCGAGCCGCTCGATGACCCGCTGGCGCGCGAAGTACATCTCGGCCTTGTCGTTGAACGTGATGATCACGTACGACAGGCCGAACTGCGTGTGCGACACCATCTTGACCGCGTTGGGCAGGCCGGCCAGGCCGATCTCCAGCGGTACCGTCACCTGCCGCTCGACCTCCTCGGCCGCGCGGCCCGGGTAAAGCGTGATGACGGTGACCTGCGTGTCGGTGACGTCGGGAAACGCCTCGACCGGCAGCGCCCTGAACGCCGCCAGACCGGCGACGATGAACAGGCCCAGCGCGAACAGCACCATCAACGGCTGGTGCAGCGTGACGGAAACGATGCGGCGGATCACGAGCTGGCGTCCCGCGCGGCGGTCCGGCCGGCCGGACCGGCCGGCCGCAGCATCCGCTGCAGCAGCAGGCTGCCGGTGACGACGACGCGCTCACCGGCGTTCAGTCCGTCGTACACCTCGACGTGCCCGTCGATCTCGGGCCGCGCGCGCACCCGCCGCCGCGCGTAGATGCCGGGGCCTTCCTCGACGAACACGTACTGCTGCGCGCCGTCCAGGTAGACGGCCGACGCCGGCAGCTCGAGCTCGTTGCGCGCCTTGAACTGCGCCTGCGCGACGACGAACATCTCGGCCTTGAGCTTGCGGTCGGAGTTGTCGACGCTCGCGCGGACCTTGATCGTGCGGCTGTCCGGGTCGAGCGAATCGGCCACGTGCTCGATCGTCGCCGGAAAGGTCTCGGCCGACAGCGCCTGCACGCGGATCATGATCCGCCCGCCCTCCTGCAGCGCGACCAGGTCGCGCTCCTGCGCGTCGAGCATCACCCACAGCGTCGTCGGATCGGTGATGACGAACACGCCGCCGCGGTTGTTCGGCAACGCCTGGTCGGGGCGCAGCTCCTGGCCGGGGTTGATGTTGCGCTCGACGACGATGCCGGCGATCGGCGCCGTGATCGCCAGCCGCTGGTCGATGCCGCCGGTCTTCGCGTACAGCGTCTGGCGAGCCTGCGCGCGCCGCAGCTCGGCGTCGGTGCGCTCGAACTCGGCGCGGGCCGCGTCCAGGTCCTTGCGCGCCGCCACGCCGTGCTCGACCAGCTCGGCCAGGCGATCGCGATTGGCCTTGGCCAGCGTGAAGCTGGCGCGCGCCGATTGCAGGTCGGTCTGCACCTGGCCGAAGTCCGGCGACGCCATCAATGCCAGCGTCTGGCCGCGCCGTACCGCGTCGCCGGGCTTGACCAGGATGTCGGTGACGCGGCCGGCGAACGCCGGCATCACGCGCACGGTCTGGTCCTCGTTCCAGATCAGCCGTCCGCTCAGGTTGCGCGCCTCGAACTCGCGAGGATGGACGGCGGCGCTCGACAGCGCGTTGATCTGCGCGCTGCCCTGAGCGAACTCGATGCGCTCGGCGTCGACCTTCGGGCCGGGCGGCGGCGGCGCTTCGACGGGCTTGGAGCAGGCGGCCAGCAGCGGGCCGGCCAGCGCGGCCAGCAGCAGCGCGCGGGCGACGGCCGCGGCGGCGATCCGGGCCGGCGGCGCCGACGGAAAGCGGAGCGGAGTGGTCATGGCGTGGTCTGCACTTGTACGGCGGCCATCCAGGCCATCAGGGCTTTGGCGTAGTCCGAGCGCGCGTCGAGGGCCTCGAGTTGCGTGGCGCGCAGCGTGCGGCGGGCGTCGAGCAGGTCGGTGACTTCCAGCGCGCCGCGGCGGAACGCGAACTCGTAGGCTTCGGCGTTGCGCGTGGCGGTCGGCAGGATCTCGTTGAGATAGCGTTCGTCGCGGCGGCGCGCGGTCCGCAGGCTGCTGGCCGCCTGCGCGATCTCGTTGCGCGCGGCGCCCAGCGCGCGCGCCAGGTGGTCCTGCGCGTCGCCATAGTCGGATTCGGCGCGCGCGATCTCGCCGTCGTAGCGGTTGTTGATCAGCAGCGGGATCGATACGCTGAGCCCGATCGCGTTCGAGTAATAGGGCGGCGTCGCGTTGCCGGCGGTGCCGTCGCGCTTGAACCAGCCGGCCACGCCGATGTCGCGCGTGCGCAGGCTGCGCGCCAGCTCGCGGTTGGCGGCGGCCGCGTCGATCCGCGCGCGCGCCGCCAGCACGTCGGGCCGCTGCACGAGCAGCGCGTCGAGCGCCGCCGGATCGTCGGTCAGCACGTCGGTCGCCGGCGGCTGGTCGCTGCCGGGCCAGCCGTCGGTGGCGCGCAGCCGGTCCGCGTCGGGTTCGATCGCCAGCAGCGCGGCCAGCGCCACCTGCGCATCGGTGCGCGCCTGGATCGCGTTCTGCAGCTCGCTCTGCGCGCGCAGCCGGTCGACGTCGATGCGGCTGGCGTCGGTCGCGGCGATGTCGCCGGCCTGCAGCCGCCGTTGCGCGGCGTCGCGCGTCTCGTCGTAGAGCCGCGCCTGCTGGCCGACCAGCTCGACGGTGTCCTGCGCCAGCACCAGGTCGTAATACGCGGCCCGCACCAGCAGCGTCTGCGCGCGTAGCGTGTCGTCGTAGTCGTGGCGGCTGGCCTTGAGCAACTCGTCGGCGACGCGCATCCGCAGCGTGCGTTTGCCGCCGCGCTCGATCAACTGGTCGATGCCGATCTGCGTCGTCAGCAGCTTGTCGCGCAACGGGCCCGAACCCACGCCGGTGCGCGGCCGGTAGTCGTCGATCGAGAACGACAGGTTCGGGTTGGGGCGCGCCTGCGCGCCGAGCCGGTCGGCCTCGGCGGCCTGGATCCGGCGGCGCGCGCTCCACAGGTCGCGGTTGGCGGCGCGGGCGCGCAGCTCGGCCGTCGCCAGGCCGAGGTTGGCCGGGTCGATCGGCACGTCGGCCGGCGGCTGCGCCTCGGTCGAGCGCGCATCGATCGGGTAAGCGGGCGGCCGTGCCGGATTGCCGTCGGCCGGAAGTGGCTGCGCGCGCAGGGCCAACGGCGCCAGCGACGCCGCCAGGCCGATCGCCGTCAGCACGGCGCGCAATCGCGGAGGAATGGGGAGCGGCACTCGTCGGGCGGCGATGCGGGGGGCTGGCATCGGGAATCCAGTCTGGTCGGGTTGTCCGTCAACGCGCGCATACCGCGCAGGTCGGATCCCGAGGGATCGTGATCGAAGTCCATTGCATCGTACGAGCGTCGTTCATCATCAGCCTGCCCGTGGTCGGCGTACCGAATCGTCCCGCGAGCTTCATCGCTTCGGCCGCCTGCATCGCGCCGATGATACCGGTCAGCGGCGCGAACACGCCCATCGTCGAGCACGCCACCTCGTCCACTCGCTGCGTTCGTGGAAACAGGCAGTGATAGCAAGGCGAACGCTCGTCGCGGGAATCGAAGACCGCGAGCTGCCCGTCGAAGCGTATCGCCGCCCCGGACACCAGCGGCACGCGATGCGCGACGCATCCGCGATTGACGATGTGACGGGTGGCGAAGTTATCGCAACAATCTAACGCCACGCTGACACTCGGCAACAGCGAGTCCAGAAAGTGATCGTCGAGGCGGCGATGGTGCGCGACGACCTCGACGCCGGGGTTCAGCGCTTCGAGCGTGCGCTTGCCCGACGCGACCTTCGGCTGGCCGACGCGGTCCTGCCGATGCAGGATCTGTCGCTGCAGGTTGGTCAGGTCGACGACGTCGTCGTCGACGAGGATCAGCCGCCCGACGCCGGCGGCGGCCAGGTACATCGCGGCCGGCGATCCCAGCCCGCCGGCGCCGACGACCAGCATCGTCGACGACAGCAGCCGCTGCTGTCCTTCGATGCCGATCTCGTCCAGAAGGATGTGCCTGCTGTAGCGCAGCAGTTGATCGTCGTCCACGCGCGGTCTCCGTCGCGTTCTGCGGCCCGTTCGTCGCGACGGGCGCCGGCCGGGCGTCCCGCCGCCGATCTCGGCCGCATGCCCGGCCGGTGGCGAGGATCAGGGTTTGTCTTTGCTCGACGGCGCCATCGTCGCGGCCGCCGCGGCGGGGTCGATCGCGTCCTTGGCGGCGTCCTTGATCTTGGCGACGATGACCGGCTGTCCCTTCAGGTAGTTCATCGCCTGCGCGAGCTGGTAATCGTCGCTGGAACCGTAGTCCACCGGCTTGCGATCCTTGAGTTTCTCGAGCGCCGTCAGCTCTTCGGGCGTGGGCTGGCGGGATTTTTCCTCGGCGCCGCCCGGGTTCGACAGATGGCGGGTCAGGTCGGCCTCGCGCAGCCGGAACGCCGAGGCCTCGCCGTCGGCGCTTTCCTCGACCAGGTAGTCGGGCATGATGCCCTTGGCCTGGATCGAGCGGCCGTTCGGCGTGAAGTAGCGCGCCGTCGTCAGCTTGATCGCCGTATTGTTGGTCAGCGGCAGGATCGACTGCACCGAGCCCTTGCCGAAGGTCTGCGTGCCGATGATCACCGCGCGCTTGTAGTCCTGCAGCGCGCCGGCGACGATCTCGGATGCCGACGCCGATCCGCCGTTGACGAGCACGACCATCGGCACGTTCTTGATCGACGCGGGCAGCCGGTTCAGGTAATCGTCGCGCGTGCCGCGCAGGTAGTCCTCGGGGATCGCCGCGTACTTGCGCTTGGCGTCCTCGGTGCGGCCGTCGGTCGACGTGACCGTGACGCGCGGCGGCAGGAACGCGGCCGACACGCCGATCGCGCCGTTCAGCAGCCCGCCCGGGTCGTTGCGCAGGTCCAGCACGAGCCCTTTGAGGCTGCCCTGCTTGTACAAGGCTTCCAGGTGCTTGACCAGGTTCTCGACCGTGTGCTCCTGGAACTGCGTGACGCGCACGTAGCCGTAGCCGGGTTCGAGCATCTTGGACTTGACCGACTGGACGCGGATCACGTCGCGGATGATCTGCAGCACGATCGGCTTGACCTCGCCCTTGCGCGAGATCGTCAGCGTGATCGGGCTCTTGGGCTTGCCGCGCATCAGCTTGACGGCGTCGTTCAGCGGCAGTCCCTTGGTCGGCTTCTCGTCGATCTTGACGATCAGGTCGCCGGCCTTGACGCCGGCGCGCGCGGCCGGCGTGTCCTCGATCGGCGCGACGACCTTGACGAAGCCGTCCTCGGTGCCGACCTCGATCCCCAGACCGCCGAACTCGCCCTGCGTGCCGACCTGCAGCTCGCGGAAGGCCTCGGCGTCGAGGTAGGCCGAATGCGGGTCGAGCCCCGAAAGCATGCCGCTGATCGCCTCGGTGATCAGTTTCTTGTCCTCGACGGTCTCGACGTAGTTGGCCTTGATCGCGCCGAACACGTCGGAGAACTGGCGCAGCTCATCCAGCGGAAGCGGCAGGCGCGCATCGCGCTGGGCGACGGCGTTGATGCCCAGACTGACCAGGACGCCGGCCACCGCGCCAATCGAAATCAGGCCCGCTTGCTTGAACTTGGTTTTCATGAAATTCAGTATAAACCGCTGGATGAAACCCGTCGTACGGGGAACTGATGGTGTCGGCCCGGCTTTTTCGGACCGGTTCCGGCCCCGCGAGCCGGCCGGTCCGCCGGTCCGGCGGCGGTCCGGTTAACGTTTTACGCCGGTCCGGGATCGGCGCGCAACGGGGTCAACCCTTCTGCGCCTTGCCCTGGGCGGCCACCGCCGCCATCGCCGCCTCGATCTCGGCCTGGTCGCCCAGGTAATAGTGACGCACCGGCGCCAGCCGCTCGTCCAGCTCGTAGACCAGCGGACGGGCGGTCGGGATGTTCAGCTCGACGATCTCGTCGTCGCCGATGCCGTCCAGGTGTTTGACCAGCGCGCGCAGCGAATTGCCGTGCGCGGCCACGACGACCTGCCTGCCCGAGCGGACCGCCGGCGCGATCGCGCTGTCCCAGTACGGCACGACGCGCGCGACCGTGTCCTTCAGGCACTCGGTGCGCGGCAGCGCCGCCGGGTCGACGCCGGCGTAGCGCGGGTCGCCGGTAGACAGCCGCTCGTCGCCGTCGGGCAACGGATTCGGCGCGATCGCGTAGGCCCGGCGCCAGATCCGCACCTGCTCGTCGCCGTACTTGGCCGCGGTCTCGGCCTTGTTCAATCCCTGCAATGCACCATAATGTCGTTCGTTCAGCCGCCAGTCCTTGACGACCGGGATCCACAACCGGTCCATCTGGTCGAGCACCGTCCCCAGCGTGCGGATCGCGCGTTTGAGCACCGACGTGAACGCCAGATCGAACGCGAAACCGTTGTCGCGCAGCAACTGGCCGGCGCGCACGGCCTCGGCGCGGCCATTGTCGGTCAGGTCGACGTCGGTCCAGCCGGTGAATCGGTTCTCCAGGTTCCACTGGCTTTCGCCGTGGCGCAGCAACACGAGTTTGTAGGTCATCAGAAGGACACTCCGCGATCAGTCAACGAAACGGCAACCGGCCGGCCAGCGGGCCGGCGGAACGACTCACTTATATAATTGGTCAAACAGGATCTTACCGTGATGTTTTTCGTACAGAATTGGGGGCTGGTGCTGCTGGTGCTGGTTTCGGGGGGGCTGCTGCTGTGGCCGGTGCTGCAGCGCCGCACGGCCGGTCCGCTGCTCGACACGATGGCGGCCACGCGCATGATCAATGATGGCGCGATGGTGCTCGACGTGCGCGACAACCGCGAGTTCGCGGCCGGCCACCTGCCCAACGCCCGCAACATCCCCACCGAGGACCTCGACAAGCGCATCAACGAGGTGCCGGCCAACAAGGCCGTCGTCGTCGTCTGCGCGACCGGCCAGCGCGCCGGCAAGGCGGCCGCGGTGCTGCGCAAGGCCGGGCGCGAGCGGATCTTCAGCCTGGACGGCGGCCTGGGCGCGTGGCGCCAGGCAGGATTGCCGGTGGTCAAGTAAGCTACTTTTTTGATGATCAGGAGCCCGGACGCATGACCTCTCGCGTGACCATGTACTCGACCGGCGTGTGTCCTTACTGCATGCGCGCCGAGCAATTGCTCAAGGCCCGGGGCGTCGAGAAGATCGACAAGATCCGGATCGATCTGGACCCGCAGCGCCGCGACGAGATGATCGAGAAGACCGGCCGGCGCACGGTCCCGCAAATCTATATCGGCGACCGCCACGTCGGCGGCTTCGACGACCTGTCGGCCCTCGATCGCGCCGGCGGCCTGATGCCGCTGCTGCAGGCCTGAACCCGCCGCGACGCACGCGGCGCCTCTCGGCTCGCGGCGCGCATCGATCGCCGCGGCCCTTTCTCCCTCTCCAGGAATTCGCATGACAGACCAGGCGTCGTCCCCCGTGTTCGCCATCCAACGGATGTACCTGAAGGATCTCTCGCTCGAGATCCCGCACGCGCCGCAGATCTTTCTCGAGCAGGCCCAGCCCGGCGTCGAGATCTCGCTCGACGTCGAGGCGGAGCAGCTCGCCGACGGCATCTTCGAGTCGGCGGTGACGGTCACCGTCACGACCAAGGTCGGCGACAAGACCGCGTTCCTCGTCGAGGCCAAGCAGGCCGGCATCTTCGAGATCCGCGGCGTGCCCGACGACCAGATGCCGCTGCTGCTGAACGTCGTCTGCCCGAACATCGTCTATCCGTATCTGCGCGCCAACGTCGCCGACACCGTCCAGCGCTCGGGGTTTCCGCCGATCCACCTGGCGGAGATCAACTTCGAAGCGCTGTACCAGCAACGGCTCGCGCAGCAGGCCGAGGAGACGGCGCAGGACAAGCCGGGTATCTATGTTCCGAACAGCAAGCACTGATCGCCGCGCCGCGCGCGCCGGCCGTCTCCGGCGATCGGGGGCGTTCGCGGTCGCCGCCGCCGTCCTGCTCGCCGGCGCGCTGCCGGCGGGGGCGTCGGCCGCCGAGTACCGGTCGATCGGCGCGTCGGCCGCGGTGTTGTACGACGGTCCGTCGGTCAAGGGCCGCAAGATGTTCGTCGCGCCGCGCGGCATGCCGGTCGAGGTGCTGTCCGAGGTCAACCAGTGGGTCAAGGTCCGCGATCAGGGCGGCGACGTGCTGTGGGTCGAGAAGAAGGACCTGTCGGCCGTGCGTTCGCCGGTCGCCTCGACCAGCATGATCGTGCGCAGCGCGCCGCAGGACAACGCGCAGATCGTCGTCCAACTCGATCGCGGCGTGCCGCTGACGCTGGTCGACGGCTCGGTCCCGGCCGGCTGGCTGCGCGTTCGCCTGCCCGACGGCACCGGCGGCTTCGTTCGCGGCAGCGACGTCTGGGGGCTCTGAAGCCCGATCATGCGGATCGCCTTTCTCGGGGCCGGAGCGTGGGGGACCGCGCTGGCGCAGCACGTGGCCTCGTCCTCGCCGCCGTCGGCTCCGGCCTCGTCGCGATCCTCGTCGGCGCGGCCGGTGCGCGGGCCGGCGATCGACGTCCGGTTGTGGGCGCGCGACCCGGCGCTGCTCGCCGCGATCGATGCCGGCCGGGTCAACGCCCGCTATCTGCCCGACGTGCGGCTCGATCCGGCGATCCGCACCGAAGCCGGGCTGGCGAGCCTGGCCGAGTGGACCCGCGGACATCCGGAATCGCTGTGCGTGATCGCCACGTCGCTGGCCGGGCTGCGGCCCACGCTGCGCGCGTGGCTCGATGCGCAGCCCGCCGCGGCGGGCGCGCCGCCGCTCGCCGCGCTGGTCTGGCTGTGCAAGGGCATCGAGGCCGACACCGGCCTGCTGCCCCACCAGGTCGTCGACGACGTGCTGGCGCAGGCCGGCCACGATGCCGGGTCGCCGCCGCGTGGTCCGTTGTTCGGCCCCAGCTTCGCCCAGGAGGTCGCGCGCGGGCTGCCGGCGGCGCTGACGGTCGCCGCGCGGCGACCGGGGCTCGATCGTCGCGTCCAGCACGCGTTCCACCATGGGGCGCTGCGCGTCTACGCGACCGATGACGTGCTCGGCGTCGAGCTGGGCGGCGCGCTGAAGAACGTGATGGCGATCGCCACCGGCATCTGCGACGGCCTGCGGCTCGGCCACAACGCCCGGGCGGCGCTGATCACGCGCGGGCTGGCCGAGATCAGCCGCCTGGGCGCAGCGCTCGGGGCGCGGTCGGAGACCTTCATGGGGCTCACCGGGCTGGGCGACCTCGTCCTGACCTGTACCGGCGACCTGTCGCGCAACCGCCGGGTCGGCCTGCTGCTGGCGGCCGGCCAGCCGCTCGATCAGGTGCTGGCCGGCCTCGGGCACGTGGCCGAAGGCGTCGCCTGCGTCCGCGCCGCGCAGCGGCTGGGCCGCGCGCACGGCGTCGACCTGCCGATCGTCGATGCGGTGGCGGCCGTGCTGGCCGGACGGATCTCGCCGTTCGATGCCGTCGGGCGGCTGCTGTCCCGCCAGCCGCGGCGCGAGAGCGACTGAGCCTCCGGATGGGGCAGCAGCCCGGCGCCGCGACCACCGTTTCCCGCTGCAACCAACGTTTTCCTCTCCTCCTCATCGACCCATCGTCCGCCGATCATGACATCCCCCTCGAATTCGATCCGTTCGGTCTGCGTGTTCTGCGGGGCCAAGCCGGGCCGCGACGACCGCTTCCTGGTGCTGGCCCGCGACGCCGGCCGCGCGCTGGCCCGGCGCGGCCTGACCGTCGTCTACGGCGGCGGGCACGTCGGTTTGATGGGCGCCGTCGCCGACGCCGCGCTGGCCGCCGGCGGGCAGGTGATCGGCGTCATCCCGCAGCAGTTGATGGACCGCGAGGTCGGTCACAAGGGGCTCACGCGGCTCGAGGTGGTGCCGGACATGGCGTTCCGCAAGGAACGGATGATCGAGCTGTCCGACGCGTTCATCAGCCTGCCCGGCGGGCTCGGGACGCTCGACGAGATGTTCGAGGTGCTGACGCTGCGGCAACTGCACCAGCACGCCAAGCCGAGCGGGCTGCTGAACGCGGACGGCTACTACGACCTGCTGGTCGCCGCCTGGCGCTCGTTCGTCGACCAGGGGCTCATCGATCGCCGCGAGATCGATCGGATCCACGTCGAGCCGACGATCGACGCGCTGCTCGATGCCTTGCTGACCGGCGACGCCCGGCCGGCCTGAGCGTCGCCGGGGCCCGCAGGGTCGGGATTCGCGAAGCCGGCCTCGCTGAGTCGGGTTCGCTGGGCCGGTTTTCGCCGGGCCCGGCCGCGCGTCGCCCGGCGCTGTCGCGCTACGCGTCGCCGTCGCCGGCCTCCAGCGCGCCAGCGAAACCATGTTGCCGCCAGGCTTCGTAGACGACGATCGCCACCGCGTTGGACAGGTTCAGGCTGCGGTTGCCGGGCCGCATCGGCAGCCGCAGCACCCGTTCGGCATCGAAGCCGGCATGGATCGCTTCGGGCAGGCCCGAGGTCTCGCAACCGAACACCAGGTAATCGTCGGCGGCGAAGCGCACCTGGTCGGGGCGCCGGCGGCCGCGCGTGCTCAGCGCGAACATCCGCGCCGGCCGCTCGCTGGCGATGAACGACACCCAGTCGGCGTGGACCGTCATCGTCGTGATCTCGTGGTAGTCCAGGCCTGCCCGCCGCATCTTCGCGTGGTCGATCGGAAAGCCCAGCGGCTCGATCAGGTGCAGCGTGGCGCCGGCGTTCGCGCACAGCCGGATCACGTTGCCGGTATTCGGCGGAATCTCCGGGTGGACCAGGACGACGTGGAACATGCTGGCGCGACTATACGCGATCGGGTCGCGACGATCGGCCGGCCGGTGACTCGCGCGTCGGCATCGATTCGCTGGCGGGGCGGCGCGACGCGCGGGTTCGCGCGACGACGAGCACGAGGATCCGGCGCGCGCCGGCCTCGCGCAGCGCCCGGGCCGCGGCGTTCAGCGTCGCGCCGGTGGTCATCACGTCGTCGACCAGCGCCACGTCGCGCCCATCCAGGCGCCCGCGGCAGCGGAACGCGTCGCGCAGGTTCACCTCGCGGTCGCCGCGGTGCAACGCGCTCTGCCGCGCGGTGTCGCGCACGCGGACCAGGCTGCGCGTATCGAGCCGTCCGCCCAGTTCGCCGGCGATCGTGCCGGCCAGGATCGCCGCCTGGTTGTAGCCGCGCTCGGTCAGGCGCTCGATCGACAGCGGGATCGGTATCAGCACGAAGCGGTCGAGCGACGGGCCCGCGGCCTCGCCGGGGTCCGCCCGCGCCCGCCAGCCGGCCGCCAGCGCGGCGCCCCGCGCGCGCAGCAGCGGCCAACGGCCGTGGAATTTCGCGACGACCAGCGCCCGGTCCAGCGGCGCCGCGTAGTCCGCCAGCGCGAACGCGGCGTCGAACGCCGGCGGCTCGATCGCGCAGTCCGGGCAGGCGGGCTCGGGCTCGGACGAAGGCGAGGGCGAGGGCGAGGGCGAGGGCGAGGGCGAGGGCGAAGCTGGGGCTGCAGGCGCGCCTAGCGCCTCGCTCGCCCGGGGCGGCATCCGATCGGTCGCCGGGTCGGTCGCGAGCCGAGGGAGCGGGTCGAGCGCCAGCGCGCAGGCCGGGCAGCGGTACGCGGCGCGCCCCGGCAGCTCGCGCAGGCAGGCCGCGCATACCCCGCGTTCCGCCGGCGGCAGCGGCAGCTCGCACAGCGCGCAGAGCCGCGGCGCCAGCCGGTCCGCCAGCGGCCGCAGCCAATCGCCGGCCCGCCGGCGCAGACGGGCCCAGGGGCGGCGGCGCCACGCCGGCCCGGCGATGGCGGAAACGATCCGATCGGGACGCATGATCCTCGGCTGTCGAAGCGCCAGCCTAAGGGCGCGGCGCGCGCCGCGCCCTCGTTCCGATGGCTCGTCCGCCGGTTCGTCCGCGCGGCGTACGCCGCTTATACTGGGCCGATCTTCGACCGGATCCCATGCTCAGACCGCCCGACCTCGACCCGCGCTCGGTACGCCGGCAGTTCTCGCGGCGCGCCGCGCGTTTCGCGGGCGTCGATTTCCTCTATCGCGAGATCGAGCAGCGGATGTTCGACCGCCTCGAGCTGATCCGGCTGGCGCCGCAGCGGATCCTGGACGTCGGCTGCGGCCTGGGCGCGGGGCTCGGCGCGCTGGCGCAGCGTTATCCGTCCGCGCGGCTGCTCGGCATCGACGCCGCCGACGGCATGCTGCGCCACAACGCGTTCGCGCCGGCGCCGCAGGCCGCTACGCTGAGCAAGCGCTTGCGCGGCTGGGCCGGCCGGTTGATGGGGACGCCGGCCGACGCCGCGCGGGTCGATCTGGTCGCGGCCGACGCGGCGCGCCTGCCCGTCGGCGACCATCAGGCGGGCCTGCTGTGGTCGAACCTCGCCTGGCACTGGTTCGACGATCCGCCGGCCGTGGCCGCCGAATGGCACCGGGTGCTCGAGCCCGGCGGATTGCTGATGTTCAGCGCGTTCGGCGTCGATACGCTGCGCGAGCTGCGCGGGCTCGGCGCGCAACTGCCCGAGCTGCCGGACCTGCACGACGTCGGCGACCTGCTCGGCCAGACCGCGTTCGTCGATCCGGTGATGGACACCGAACGCCTGACGATCAGCTATGCCGATCCGCAGCGGCTGCTGGCCGAGTGGCACGGCATGGGCGGCAACGCATCGCGCCAGCGCCTCCGGGGCCTGTGCACGCCCCGGCGCCGGCAGCGCTGGATCGAGGCGATCGAGTCGCTGCGCGGCGCCGACGGGCGGATCGCCGTCAGCGTCGAGATCGTCCACGCGCACGCGTGGCGCGGCGAACCGACCGTCGAATCGGACGGTTATCAGGCGATCCGCTGGATGCCGCGCACGGCGCCGCCGCGGGTCCGGCACGGAGGCGCGCGGCCGTGACCGACGATTCACGGCCTGTCAAGTCGGCGGTCATCGTTGCTGAGAAATCGGGCATCGAGCGTTGCGGCGGAAGGGCCCGCCGGACTGTCGGCTTGCTGGGGTTTCTCCGGCGACACTATAATCCCCTGCTGCGAGCATAGGCACATGCACTACCAGTGGACATATGTGGCGGAGCCGCATCAGCATCAATGGGTGCTGAAGCGGAACTGCGCGATGTCTCCGGCGCGTCTGGCGTCATCGGTCGGGCTGCTGGCGCTGGTATCGCTCGCGATTGCCGCGGTGTGCGCTTATTTCGGGGCCTGGCCGGTGTTGCCGTTCGCCGGAATCGAGGTGGCGGCATTGGCGGTGGCGTTCTTCGTCTACGGCAGGCATGCCGGCGATTACGAGCGCATCGTGGTCAGCTCCGGTTCGATCCTGGTCGAATCGGTCATCGCCGACCGCGTGGTTCGCCGGCGGTTACAGCCGGATAGGGTGCGGGTGGAGTACCGGGAGGGAAGCCTCGCGGGTGGGCGGCAGCTCATCCGATTGGTATCCGATGAACAGGAGCTGGCGGTGGGTCGTTTCGTACCCGACCACCGTAGAGCGCTGTTGGCCCGGGAGTTGAGGACATCGCTTGGGGGTCGGCTTGGCCTATAAGCGCTCGAGAGCAGGAAGCATCGAACGTGTTTGGTGAGGAAATGAAGAGCGAGAACCTGATCCGGTCTGTCGGTCGTTGGCTCGCGCTGACGGGCTTGGGCCTCTACGGCAACCTCGCCATGGCCGTCAACGACATGCCCGGCGGACCGCGGGTGAACCAGATCAACATCGCCGATCCGGTCACGGCCGTCGCGCGCGACCAGCACTGGATCCATCACTTCGTGATGTGGATCTGCGTGGTGATCTTCGTCGCGGTGTTCGGTGTCATGTTCTACTCGGTGTGGAAGCACCGCAAATCCGCCGGCCACAAGCCGGCCGACTTCCACGAGAGCACGGCCGTCGAGATCGCCTGGACGATCGTGCCGTTCATCATCGTCGTGGTGCTGGCCTGGCCGGCGACGCAGATGGTCGTGATGCAGAAGGACACGTCCAGCGCCGACCTGACGGTCAAGGCCACCGGCTACCAGTGGAAGTGGGGCTACGACTACCTGAAGGGCGAGGGCGAGGGCATCGGCTTCCTGTCGACGCTGAGCACGCCGCGCGATCAGATCGAAGGCCGCGCGCCCAAGTCCGACACTTACCTGATGGAAGTCGATAACCCGCTGGTCGTGCCGGTCAACAAGAAGGTCCGCGTGATCGCCACCGCCAACGACGTCATCCACGCGTGGTACGTGCCGGCGCTGGGGGTCAAGCAGGACGCGATCCCCGGTTTCGTCCGCGACCTGTGGTTCCGCGCCGAGAAACCCGGCGTCTATCGCGGCGATTGCGCCGAGCTGTGCGGCAAGGACCATGCGTTCATGCCGATCGTCGTCGAGGTCAAGTCCGACGCCGACTACGCGGCCTGGGTCGACGAACGGAAGAAGGAAATGGCCGCCAAGGCCGACGATCCGAACAAGGAATGGACGCAGGCCGAGCTGCAGGATCGCGGCCAGAAGGTCTACGCGGCCAACTGCGTCGCCTGCCACCAGGCCAACGGCAAGGGCGTGCCCGGCACGTTCCCGGCGCTCGACGGCTCCAAGGTCGTGCTGGGTCCGGTCGACGGACAGCTCGATGTCGTGCTGCACGGCCGGCCCGGAACCGCGATGGCGTCGTTCAAGGCGCTGAGCGATGTCGAAATCGCGTCGGTCATCACCTACACTCGTCATGCCTGGAGCAACAGCGCCGAAGAGGCGATGGTGCAGCCCAAGGTCGTGGCGCAGGCCAAGGCCAAGTGATCACGTCGTCGATCGAATCGGTTAAGGAGTTCGCATAATGAGCGCTGTAATCCCAACCCCCGGACACGCGGTCCACGACGACCATCATCACGATCACCCCCATGGCCTGCGTCGCTGGGTGATGGCGACGAACCACAAGGACATCGGCACGCTGTACATGTGGTTCTCGTTCGTGATGCTGATGGTCGGCGGCGTCAACGCGCTGCTGCTGCGCTCCGAGCTGTTCCAGCCGGGCCTGCAGATCATGGAGCCCGAGTTCTTCAATCAGCTCACGACGATGCACGGGCTGATCATGGTGTTCGGCGCGATCATGCCCGCCTTCGTCGGCTTCGCGAACTGGCAGATCCCGCTGATGATCGGCGCGTCCGACATGGCGTTCGCGCGGATGAACAACTTCAGCTTCTGGCTGCTGCCGGTCGCCGCGGCGCTGCTGGTCACGTCGTACTTCGTGCCGGGCGGCGCGACCGCCGCCGGCTGGACGCTGTACGCGCCGCTGTCCGTGCAGATGGGCATGGGCATGGACCTGACGATCTTCGCGGTCCACATCATGGGCGCCAGCTCGATCATGGGCTCGATCAACATCATCGTCACGATCCTGAACATGCGCGCGCCGGGCATGACGCTGATGAAGATGCCGATGTTCGTCTGGACCTGGCTGATCACCGCCTATCTGCTGATCGCCGTGATGCCGGTGCTGGCCGGCGCGATCACGATGGTGCTGACCGACCGCCACTTCGGCACCTCGTTCTTCAACGCGGCCGGCGGCGGCGACCCGGTCATGTACCAGCACATCTTCTGGTTCTTCGGGCACCCCG